>JAIXYD010000187.1 GCA_027490415.1 Streptomycetaceae bacterium | reverse complement strand
GTTTTAAATGTATCTCCTGCTGGGCGAATAGCTTCGTGTGCTTCTTGGGCATTCTTTGTCTTGCCTTGATAGACGCGTGGCTCTGAAGCGACATGGTCGGCGCCGTAGAGTGACTTTGCAGCAGCGCGGGCTGCGCTGATTGCTTGCGCCGAAAGATTGACTGAGTCGGTACGCATATAAGTGATGTAGCCGTTTTCATAGAGGCGTTGAGCAATACGCATTGTGATCTGTGCGCCCCAACCAAGGCGTGAACCGGCATCTTGCTGCATTGTTGATGTTGTAAATGGTGGCTTAGGGCGTTCGGTTCGTGGAGATTCCTCCATCGATTTAACAACCAGTGGTTGACCTTTAAGTGATTCAACAAGTGAACGCGCACCTGTTTCATCGAGGAGAAGAATGTTTTCAAGTGATTTCTCTTTAACCGCGCCATCTGCGCCGAAGTCACTTGTGGCAGCTACTTTCTTGCCTTCAACGCTAAGCAAGCGCGCAGTAAATCCAAGCTCGCAGGTGGCGTTGAGATCCCACCATGAGCTTGAAATAAAGGCCATGCGTTCACGTTCTTTTTCAACGATAAGTTTTGTTGCAACAGATTGCACGCGTCCTGCCGAAATACGTGGCATGACTTTCTTCCACAATACTGGTGACAGGCGATATCCATAAAGACGATCTAGCACGCGACGAGTTTCTTGGGCATCGATCAAGTGATAATCGAGATCGCGAGTATTTTCTACCGCTTCCTGAATCGCCTCTTTTGTAATTTCATTAAAGACCATTCGCTTAATTGGAATCTTTGGTTGCAAGACTTCAACTAAGTGCCAGGCGATTGCTTCACCTTCGCGGTCTTCATCCGTTGCCAGAATGAGTTCGTCTGCGCCCTTCATCAACTCTTTAAGTTCGGCAACTTTCGCCTTCTTATCGGGGTTGATGACATATAAAGGTGCGAAATCGTTTTCGATGTCGACACCCTCTTTAGACCAAGGGAACTTCTTTACCTCTTTAGGAATATCAGCTGCGCGCTGTGGCAGATCTCGAATATGGCCGACGCTAGCCTCGACGATGTAATCATCGCCGAGGTAGCCGCCAATTTTGCGCGCCTTCGCTGGTGATTCAACGATGACGAGCTTTTTAAGATCTTTTGCCATGAATACCTAAGTGGGAAACCCTTTCTAAGGGTTCTTAGTACTCAATAGAGGTCGATTGACGACGATTGCGCACGAGAGCAGCGACGATAAACGCTGTTGCTGCAAGTGCGATCGCAATCGATGCAGATGACTGTGTTGGTAGAGCAAATCCAACAATTGCTGGAGTGATCAAGAGACCAACAAGGTTCATCACCTTAATCAATGGGTTAATTGCTGGACCTGCTGTGTCCTTAAATGGATCTCCAACAGTGTCACCAATGATTGTTGCGGCGTGAGCTTCTGAACCCTTTCCGCCGTAATTTCCATCTTCAACCATCTTCTTTGCGTTATCCCATGCTCCACCTGAGTTAGAGAGGAATACAGCCATAAGAGTTCCGGTTCCGATTGCACCAGCAAGGTATGCACCAAGTGCGCCAACGCCAAGACCGAAGCCAACAGCGATTGGGGCCATAACAGCCAAGATTCCTGGCGTTACAAGTTCGCGAAGTGAATCACGTGTACAGATATCAACAACGCGACCGTATTCAGGCTTCTGTGTTCCGTTCATGATTCCTGGGTGCAACTTGAATTGGTTACGAACTTCCATAACCACAGCACCTGCTGCGCGAGATACGGCGTTGATTGCAAGACCTGAGAAGAGGAATACAACTGCTGCACCAATGATCAAGCCGACGAGGTTACGTGGATCTGCAACATCTAGAACGCCTTGGAACTGTGGTGCAACTTCTGTACCGGCTGCAACAGCTTCCTTCACAGCGGTCTTAATTGCATCTGTAAATGCACCGAAGAGCGCGGTGGCTGCCAAAACAGCGGTTGCGATTGCGATTCCCTTTGTAATTGCCTTTGTTGTATTTCCGACAGCATCAAGGCTGGTAAGAATCTTTGCGCCATCACCCTTCACGTCTCCTGACATTTCTGCAATGCCTTGAGCGTTATCTGAGATAGGACCGAATGTATCCATCGCAACGATCACACCTACAGTTGTAAGAAGACCGGTACCTGCGATTGCAATTGCAAAGAGTGACAAGACGATTGATCCGCCACCGAGTAGGAAGGCACCGAATACTGCTGATGCGATCAAGATTGCAGAGTAAACAGCAGATTCAAAACCTACTGAAATACCAGCCAAAATCACTGTTGCAGCACCTGTCTGTGATGATGCTGAAACATCGTTTACTGGGCGACGACCAACTTCAGTAAAGAAGCCGGTAAGAACTTGAATCGCTGCAGCGAGTGCAATACCAATAAGAACTGCACCGAAGGTAAGAACGCGTGGGTTGATATCGCCAGCTTCTGCCAAGATGTCAGCACTTGGTGCAATAAGACCGTTGAGTGATGCTGGTAGATAAGTAAATGTTGCAAGACCTACCAAGACCGCTGAAATCATTGCAGAGGTAAAGAATGAGCGGTTAATTGCAGTCATTGCTGACTTATCTGTGCTGCGCAATCTTGTAAGGAAGATACCAATAACAGCGGTAACGATTCCGATTGCTGGAACGATCAATGGGTAGACAAGACCTTCGACACCGAAAGCTGCCTTACCGAGAATAAGTGCTGCAACAAGTGTTACTGCGTATGACTCGAACAAATCTGCAGCCATACCAGCGCAGTCACCAACGTTATCGCCAACGTTATCTGCAATTGTTGCAGGGTTGCGTGGGTCATCTTCTGGAATGTTCTTCTCAACTTTACCGACAAGGTCAGCTCCAACATCTGCTGCCTTTGTAAAGATACCGCCACCTACACGCATGAACATCGCGAGCATTGCAGCACCGAAACCAAAACCTTCAAGAACTGTTGGGGCATCTGATTTAAAGATTACAACTGCGCCAGCTGCTCCGATGAGTCCGAGACCAACTGTTGTCATACCAACAACGCCACCTGTGCGGAATGCGATCTGCACCGCATTGGTCGCACTTCCTTGGCGAGCAGCTTCTGCAACGCGAACATTTGCGCGCACTGCAAGCCACATACCGTTGTAACCAACGAGTGCTGAGAACGCTGCACCCATAAGGAAGAAGAGCGAGCGCCCGATCTTGATTGAAAGGGTTTCAGCAGGGAGTGCAAAGAGTAAAAAGAAAACGATTCCAACAAAGTAGGACAAGGTGGTGAACTGGCGTTTTAAGTAAGCGGCGGCACCTTCCTGAACTGCCTCAGCGATCTCGATCATCTTGGCTGTTCCTTCACTTGCTGCCAAGACCTGGCCGCGAAGGAACCAGGCGATGGCAAGGGCTGCCAGTGAGATTCCTAGGACCACGTACGTGATGTTGAGTTCTTTACCTACTACTTCGACTGCATTGGCAGCTGCGGCGTTAAAGCGCATCGGTTCTCCTCCGTTGGAGAGTCAGGGTCCACCTGTGTGCGGACACGAGATGACGGGAATTGTAGGTCTATACCTATTTATTACGCCAACTCCGCCCCGC
>JAIXYD010000005.1 GCA_027490415.1 Streptomycetaceae bacterium | reverse complement strand
GTTGATTTCTCTAGCTCTAAAGCCCAACGCTTGAGCTTTCGCAATTGACGCAGATTAAAGCCAGGAACAAAGGAGAGATGCGTGTTGATCACAGTAAATCCATTTGCCAAAGTTGCAGCAAGTGCAACGCGAGGTTCATCGCGAATATAGATCGGTCTCATCTTGCCTGGACCGCTCTCATCACCAGGAATCAACAACGGTGCTCCCACTGGTGAGTTTCCAAGATCGAGTCGATGCCATTGCAGCACTTCAATTTTCGAGGCGATCGCGATTCCATATCCTCCTTCATGAGAAGAAGAATCTGAGTTTGTAATGATCTTACGATCACCATCAATTAACTTTCTCCATTTTTCACCGGGAGTTCCGATGATGCATGGAGCAAATGCAAAATACGGAGCACCGATACTTGTTGCGATTTCTGCGATCTGATTTACATGTGCAGAACGCTCTAATGCGTAGTCGCACTCTTGGATACCGACCACATCAGGTGCGAGCTCTACGGTGATTTTCTGAGCAGCCTGCGATAGGGAAGTTGGCATTTGGCCATGAGTTGCTGGCGGAATAGCCATTCCATGCAGGATATTCCACGAGGTAATGCGCATAGCGAGCAGGCTAGTACCGTTCTCCTCTATGAGCGCGATCAACAGCCAGCCATCTCGGATCGACCGCGCCAGCCACTTGCGCGAAACCTCTGCGACGCTAGATCTGCTCTGGTCTAAGGCGCAGATTCTCCAGATTGCTCAGGGGCGAATCGGTGCAACTGGATACCTGACGGCTGATCGAGTTGCCGCTCTCATCGCAAGCGGTGAGTTCAAAGAAGGCTCACGATATTTTCTTGGTCTTGATGCTGTCACGGGCGATCCCTACTTTGCGTGGGATACACAGTGGAGCGTTGCTAAGAGCGATGAAGAGATGAAAGTTGGGTTTACAACATTGCGCGAAGTTGGGGCGGCACTTTCAGATATCGATGTCGAATTAGCGTTACATGCAGTTGCCTTAAGCAATTGGCATCGCGCACATCCATGTTGTGCCAAATGCGGAGCACCGACTCGAGTAGATCTCGGTGGCGCGGTTCGCGTCTGCGATGTTGATAAGAGCCAACATCATCCACGCACCGATGGCGCAGTCATTGTTTTAGTTCGAGATAAAAATGATCGCATTCTTTTGGGCCATCAACCCGTCTGGCCAGAGGGACGATTCTCATGTTTTGCGGGATTTCTAGAACCAGGTGAAACATTTGAACAATGTGTGGCACGTGAAGTATTTGAAGAATCCGGCGTGAGTGTTCGAGAGATTAATTATCTTGGTTCACAGCCATGGCCTTTCCCAGCTTCGATCATGATTTCATTTGATGCGGTGACTGATTTTCCAGAGACTGCGCGCCCAGATGGTTCAGAGATAACAGAAGTGAAGTGGTTTACTCGCGATCAACTCCGTGCAGAGGCAAAAGCTGGCACATTATTACTTCCGCCAACAATTTCAGTTGCGCGCAAGATGATTGAGCGATGGTTGGGTGAGAGCGCTCAAGGAGGTGAGACATGGAGGTAACTCCCAGCCTTCGCGCAGAAGAAATACTTGCCGCACTCGATGAAGATCAACGAGAAGTAGCGTTAGCAACTCGTGGACCTGTCTGTGTAATTGCAGGAGCTGGCACTGGAAAAACTCGTGCAATCACTCACCGCATTGCCTACGCCGCAGCGATTGGAACGATGGATCCCAGCAAAGTATTAGCTCTTACCTTTACTGCTCGCGCCGCTGGTGAAATGCGCACACGTCTTCGCTCACTTGGTGTTCCCACCGTTGCAGCGCGCACAGTTCACTCTGCAGCACTGAAACAACTGATTTATTTCTGGCCCACGGTCTTTGGCGGCCGCACACCTGATCTCATGAATAGCAAGACACCGTTTCTTACAGAAGCTATTAATCGTGCAAATCTAACGAGTGAGATTCGCGTTACCTCACGCGAAACGATGCGCGATATCGCAACCGAAATTGAATGGGCCAAGGTTTCACAGGTTGCACCAATTGATTATCTTGATCAAGTCAATGCGCGCCAAATGAAGCCACGCGTGAAGGCCGAACACATCGCAGCCATATATGTCGCATATGAGAGCCTCAAGAAACAAGAACTCGCAATCGATTTTGAAGATGTATTGCTCTTGACCTCTGCCATGTTGGAGCAAGAACGCACAGTGCGCGAACGCGTGCAAGATCAATATCGTTATTTCACTGTCGATGAATATCAGGACATCTCACCAATCCAGCAACGCTTGATCAACGCTTGGCTCGGCAGCCGAAAAGATATCTGCGTTGTTGGCGATCCAGCACAGACCATCTATTCATTTGCTGGTGCAACACCGGTCTTCTTAAACACCTTTACTCAGCGCTTTCCAGAGGCAGAAGTTATTCGCCTGAGCACCGGATATCGATCAACACCAGAAATTACATTTGCGGCAAATGCACTGCTTCGTAACTCGTCAATGGGTCAAGAGCTCACCGCCAGTAACGATCATGGTCTTCATCCCAGTGTTGATGGCTATAAAGATGAGACGGGCGAAATCGCAGGAATTCTTAGCCAGATCACGGCGCTATTAAATGAAGGAACTGCACCACAAGAGATCGCCATTCTTGCTCGCACCAATAGCCAACTCAAAGGTGTAGAACGCGCGATGAATAGCAAGGGGCTGCCATACCAAGTGCGCAGCACCGAACGATTCTTCGAACGACAAGATGTTCGAGATTTCCTCAAGCAGGTACGCCAAGCATCAGTCCTTCCCACTGAAGGAACTACGTGGATCGATGAATTACGCACAATCGCGCAACCATATTTAACCGGTGAGAGTATTGATGGAATCGCAGCACTTCTTCATCTTGGCCGTGAACTCGATAGCGATGATGGCTTTACTCCAAAGACCCTTCGCGGCTTCTTACGTGAAGTCGAAGATCGCGTGACACAGAACAACCCACCAACAATGCCTGTTGTCACACTCGC
>JAIXYD010000205.1 GCA_027490415.1 Streptomycetaceae bacterium | reverse complement strand
TTATCCGACTTATTCGAACCAACTTTGGACCTATCAGCTTGGGGGATACGCCACCGGGAAGATGGCGAGATCTCAATGACGGTGAATTGTTTAATCTACGTACCGCTTTAGATATAAAACCATAAATTAATTTGATCTCTATACATCTATTTATAGTTATATCTACTTTACAGGATTCTTTGCAACTATTACCGTTTTGTCGATAATTTGCGAGAGTAATGTGCGTAGATTCTTACACAAATATAGTTTTGTTGATATTTGATTGGATTGTCAGCGCACAACGATTACGCAGAGGCAGATATTTGAGATGATGAAAAGTACAAGAAACCATAAGTACATTTCTCGACATATGGTTATATAAAGATCCACCCGATTCTCCGATTTCAGTCTATCCTTTACTCATGTCACAGGTTCGTGCGATTCGAGGAGCAACCCAGCTAGAGGCCAATACCTCAGCGGCGATGGAAGCTGCTACAAAGGAGTTACTCCTTGAAATGCTGGCGGCTAATGAGCTCACACCTGAGGACTTAATCTCTGTATTCCTCACCGTGACCCCAGATCTCAACGCTGCCTTTCCGGCCGCCTTTGCCAGAGAGGTGGGTTTTGCGTCGGTGCCTCTGCTTTGCGCGGTCGAAATCGATGTTCCGGGAGCTCTTCAGCGCGTCCTTCGCGTCATGATGCATTGCCAAACTACCCGTACATCGAGTGAAATCGCGCATGTTTACCTCCATGGAGCGAAGGCTCTCCGTAGAGATATTGCCCAATAGCCATGAGTAAATCGCTCACTCATGTGCGGATTGTGGGAGCCGGCCTCATCGGAACTTCGATAGCTCTGGCCCTACGCTCACAAGGAGTTAAGGTCTCGCTCTTTGATTCGGATTCCCGAGCTCAATCTCTGGCCAGGGATCTCATCGGAGACCAGAGTGAGGGCGATCTCCTCATAGAAGATCTCTGCATTGTGGCAACCCCACCAGATGCGATTTCAGCAGTCATTGCGGCCGAAGTAAGTCGCAACCCTTCATTGAGAGTCATGGATATCAGCAGTATAAAGACTAAACCTTTACTTGAAGTATCAGCTTTGGGCTTTGATAAACGATTTTTTGCGCCTACTCATCCAATGGCAGGCCGTGAGGTCAGCGGCCCCGAATCTGCTCGAGGCGATCTCTTTCAGGGTCGTCCTTGGATCCTCTGCCTTGACGGCGTCGATCCTGAGTTGGCGGATATGACTGGAGAGGTCATCTCGTTGTGTGGCGCGGTAGCGCTGAACAGATCTGTAGAGGAGCACGATCGCGCTGTAGCGCTGGTCAGCCATCTCCCTCAGATCGTCGCCTCGCTCTTGGCTGCTCAACTTTCAGATGGCCAGGGGAGCGATCTTGAGCTCGCAGGTGCTGGCTTGCGCGATACGACCCGAATCGCAGACTCAGATAGCGAGCTTTGGTCTCAGATTTTGGCGGGAAACAGCTCAGCACTTCGTCCTTTGCTGATAAATCTACAAAAGGATCTTTCTCGTGCGATAGAACATCTCGAGGATCCCGCGGTTATGGGCCAATTGATCGCGGATGGTCGTCGTGGAAGGGCCATGATTCCTGGCAAGCACGGAGGTCAGGCTCGAAATTACACCTACCTCGCCATTGTCATTGACGATAAGCCTGGCCAGTTAGCGGCAATCATCGAAGCATGTGCTGCTGCTCAGGTCAACATCGAAGATTTGGCGATCGAACACACCCCTGGGCAACAAACGGGTCTCATTACTCTCGCTTTCTCGCCTGAGGATGCCACGATCGTTTCATCTCACCTTGAAAAAGAGGGATGGAAGGTACATCCCTCTCGGTAGAATAAGAGAGTAAGTGTGCACGAGCACAGGGATTTAGCTGCACGTCCTACATGAAGAATTAATGAAATGAGCTGCACAGATGATCGTCATTGCAATCGATGGTCCAAGTGGAGCCGGAAAATCCAGCACCTCTCGTGAAATCGCACGTCGCGCTGGATGGAACTACCTTGATACTGGTGCCCTGTATCGTGCGGTGACCTGGCTCGCACTCTCATTAGATAGCCAAGATGCGAAAGAAATAATTCAAGGGTTAAAGACTTCACCAATTCGATTTGTTGCCAGTCCACAAGATCCAAAAGTGTTCTGTGGTGACACAGATATTACAGAAGAGATTCGCACTCAACGCATTACTGAGGCAGTAAGTGCAATTAGTGCAAATCCTGCGATTCGCCAAGAACTTCTTACGCTTCAACACAAAATCATCGACAAGGCAGAACGTGGAATAGTTGTTGAGGGTCGGGATATTGGAACGGTTGTTGCACCGAAAGCTCCAATGAAAATATTTCTCACAGCAGATCTTGAAGCTCGTGCTGCAAGGCGGGATGCAGAGATGGCTGATGCATCACAAGGAGTAGATGCAGTTGGGCAATCACTGAGCGATCGTGATCATGTTGATTCTACGCGTGCTGTTTCCCCTCTCACTGCTGCAAGCGATGCAGTTGTAATTGATTCAACACTTCTTGATCTAGATGAGACTGTTGATCGAATTTGGGAACTGCTAAAAGAGAGAAACCTTTTGGGGTTACCAATTGTTGCTATCTTAGGACGACCAAATGTTGGTAAATCAACTCTCATCAATCGTTTCCTCGGTAGACGCGAAGCGATCGTTGAGGATACTCCTGGTGTGACTCGTGATCGTATTCAGTATGAGTGCGAGTGGAATGATCGCCGTTTTATCATCATGGATACTGGGGGATGGGAATCCAAGCCAGATGGAATATCAATTCAGGTTTCTGCCAGTGCGGAGATTGCGATGCAAGAAGCCGATGTTCTTTGTTTTGTTGTAGATGCACAAGTTGGCGCTCTTGATGAAGATGACATTCTTGTCCAAGAGCTGCGCAAGGCCAAAAAACCAACGCTATTAGTTGCAAATAAGGTCGATGGCGATTCTGACGAATCGGATGCCCACGCGTTGTGGAATATCGGATTAGGCGAGCCACATTTTGTTTCAGCTTTGCATGGTCGCGGTAGTGGCGACCTTCTTGATCTTATTGTTAATGAATTGCCTGAAGTGGGCGGTGCACAAGCGCAAGATGGCTATCGACGCATTGCACTTATCGGTCGTCCAAATGTAGGAAAATCAAGTTTGCTCAATGCGCTAGCTGGTGAATCACTCTCAATCGTTGACGATGTCGCGGGCACAACTCGAGATCCTGTCGATTCACTGATTGATTTTGGTGGATCGATCTGGCGTTTTGTCGATACAGCTGGACTTAAGAAACGAGCCAATCAGGCTAGCGGTACCGATTACTACGCAACGCTACGTACGCAGGCAGCCCTTGAACGCTGTGAGTGTGCAGTAGTAGTTCTTGATGCTTCACAACCGATATCTGAACAAGATTTGCGAGTCATCACGATGGTGGAGGAAGCCGGTAAGGCTCTTGTACTTGTCATGAATAAGTGGGATCTCGTCGATGAAGATCGTAGAGATCAGTTGGATAAAGAGATTGATCGTCATCTCGATCAAGTTGAATGGGCGCAACGCGTTAACGTTGCTGCAAAAACTGGATGGCATAGAGATCGCCTGGCTCCTGCAATTCGCACGGCCCTTGATTCTTGGGAGCGTCGAGTTCCAACCGCCAAGTTGAACTCTTTCTTAGGAGCGTTGATCGGTGCAACACCACCTCCTGTTCGTGGTGGAAAGCAGCCAAAGATTTACTACGCGACACAAGCTGGTATCGCGCCACCAAAGTTCGTTATCTTTTCGAGTGGTTGGATTGAACCGTCTTATCGTCGATTCATCGAGCGAAGGTTGCGCGAAGAGTTTGGTTTTCCTGGCACGCCGGTAATGGTCGCTATTCGCGTGAAAGAGCGCGACAAGGAGAACGGCCAGTAGTCATGGCTTCCTCGATCGCGACCTGGCCGAACGCCCTCACCGGCCTTCGATTTCTTGGAATTCCACTTTTTATCTACCTCGCACTCGTTCCACAAGCTGATGGATGGGCGATCCTCGTCTTAGCCATCGGGGGAGCAACCGATTATTTCGACGGGAAACTCGCACGGGCCCTCGGTCAGGAATCAAAACTTGGCGAGATTCTCGACCCAACCATCGATCGGCTCTACATACTTGCCACTCTGATTGTTCTCTATATGCGTGATGCGATTCCACTCTGGCTGATAGTCACTCTGATCGCTCGCGATGCGTTACTAGCACTTGTGGCACTTGCTCTGGCAGCAAAGGGTAAAGCACCACTTAAGGTTACCTTCGTTGGTAAGGCAGCAACCTTCAACCTTCTCTACGCCTTCCCGTTCTTACTTTTAGCGCTGAGTGATTCCACAATTGGGGAGATAGCTTTTATCTTCGGGTGGGCCTTCGCCATTTGGGGAGTCGCACTATACGTGGCTACGGGAGTTTCATACTTCCTCACCGCTCTAAAAACTATTAGAGTGTGATCAAAGATTTACCCATGCGCTCTCTGCACCTATTCACAAGGAGATTTACATGTCATTAATTCCTGACGACCTCAAGTACACAAAAGAGCACGAGTGGGTCAAGGAAAGTTCTTCAACGGTTATCCGTATGGGAATCACTGATTACGCACAAGGCGCCTTGGGTGACATCGTTTATGTGCAGCTTCCTAAAGTGGGTGATGTAGTAGTTGCAGATAAAGTGTGTGGCGAGGTTGAATCCACAAAGAGCGTCTCTGAAATCTTTTCGCCAGTGAGTGGAACAGTCGTGGCGATCAACGAGTCACTTGAATCTAATCCTGAAGTTCTCAACAGCGATCCTTACGGCGCGGGTTGGTTAGCTGAGATTGAAGTTTCTGTGCAGCCCGAGGGATTACTCTCTGCCGACGGGTATCGTCAAATCACCGCGTAGTTTTACCCGTTCGCAGGCTCTTTTTTCCGCTTGATTTATCCCTGTGACCGATCTAGTGTCAGCCTACAGTTGATGTTGAGCTATCCCTAGAGGGTATGAAAGAGGGTGAATCATGACTTCGCAAGATGATCGTGAACTTACAACCACCCTTCGTCTGGGTTCCCATACTGAAGCTTCCCCAACAGAGAGTGCGCTCCTAGAGAGCTATCTCGCTGCTGCTTCCGGTGATGAGAAGACAACACTCGAGGAGATTCTTAAAGGCTCTCGGGATAAATCAATGTTGATCATCTATAAAGGACCTGCAAAAGGTTCCCGATATTTGATTACTCGCTCGGGTGCGACCATTGGTCGTTCTCAGGAAAGCGAGATTTTTCTCGATGACGTAACAGTTTCGAGATCTCATGCGGCAGTCGCATTCGATGAGCAGCGTGCGACTTTCTCGATTTCTGATCGTTCCAGTTTAAATGGAACCTACATCAACGGTTCGATTGTAGAGAAGACAGATTTAAGCCATGGAGATGAAGTGCAGATCGGTAAGTTTCATCTGCTTTTCATTTGCGGACAGAAATAATTAACAGGGGAGAGACAGTGAGCGTTCCAGCACGTGCCTATTTAAGTATCGGTGAAGTTCTATCTAAACTTCGTGGTGATTTTCCCGATATCACCATCTCTAAAATACGCTTTCTTGAATCTGAAGGGTTGATTGAGCCACAGCGAACCCCTTCCGGATATCGCAAATTCACAAGCGCTGACCTGGAACGCCTTCGCTATGTGTTACTTGCCCAACGCGATCATTACTTGCCATTGAGAGTAATTAAAGAAAATCTTGATGCGATGGACCGTGGCTTAGAACCAGCACCTTTATCGGGTGGAAGTGCCTCTCCGCGACCAGCCTTAGGGTTAGCAACAGTTGATGGTGAGTTATCTCCTTCGAATTTTGCCCCATCTGCAGATATGCGCCTTTCTCGAGATGAACTCGTGAAGGCTTCTGGAATTACGGATTCAGCGCTGACTGAACTTGAAAGCTTTGGATTGATCTCAATTCGCGGTCGTCATTACGATGCTGATGCACTTTCAGTTGCAACTGCCGTTGCCGCAATGTCAGCCTTTGGAATCGAACCGCGTCATTTGCGTTCATTCAAATCTGCAGCAGATCGTGAGATTGGCTTAATCGAACAAGTTATTACTCCATTGAATCGTCAGAAGAATTCAGATTCAAAAGCACGAGCTGAGGAAGTTTCTAAAGAGATTGCAGCACTTTCGATTCGCCTGCATGCATCCCTTGTTCGTGCAGGACTTAACCGTCCGCGATAGAGTCCTTTCATGAGCGAAGAGATCACTCCATTCATCAGCATGGAGGTCGTTGGCGTACGCGTTGAGATGCCGTCCAATCAGCCGATCGTTCTGCTCAAAGAGATTGATGGCTCGAGGTTTCTGCCCATCTGGGTGGGAGCTGCCGAAGCCACAGCGATTGCTTTTGCCCAACAGGGGATCAATCCGGATCGCCCCCTGACACATGACCTCATGCGCGATCTGCTGCAGACTTTGGATGCCACTTTGCTCGCAGTACAGATCACACACATCCGAGATGGTGTCTTCTTTGCAACCCTGCAATTGCGAACCTTCGAAGATGCCGCCTTGGCGGTCTCTGCACGGCCATCGGATGCGATCGCCCTAGCCCTTCGCAGCCAGAGCAATATTGTCGCCTCCCGAGAGTTGGTCGATCAGGTCGGAATTGAGATTCCCGAGCGCTTGATCCAGGAGATGGATAGCGATGGCCAGCCGATTGAGGGAGAGAGCGCTGATCTAGATGCCTTCCGTGAGTTCCTTGACCAGATCAATCCAGAGGACTTTGCCGGATAAGTCTTAACCTCTAGTTGAGGTTTGCCTCGTGTCGGTCATTGAATGCCCTCGGAGGGCTGCGTATATTTACGCTTAAGAGCAACTCTTCCCCAAGAGAAATGAGAAATTCGTGACCTCCCCAGTTACGCCAGGCACGCCAGAGATTGGTTACCGCGGAGCTACTGCATGTGCAGCCGCTGGAATTTCTTATCGTCAACTCGATTATTGGGCGCGCACCGGACTCGTAGAACCAAGTGTTCGCAGTGCCACAGGTTCAGGAACATCTCGTCTTTATGGTTTCCGCGACATTCTCGTCCTTAAAATTGTTAAGCGTTTGCTAGATGCAGGAATTTCTTTGCAGAATATTCGTACCGCGGTTACCCATCTTCGCAGTAGGGGAGTAACCGAGCTAGAGCGAATCACATTGATGAGTGATGGCGCATCAATCTACGAATGCGCAAGCCCAGATGAAATTGTTGACTTACTTGCAGGTGGTCAAGGTGTCTTTGGAATTGCAGTCGGAAAGGTGTGGCACGAAGTTGAAGGTTCGTTAGCAAACCTTCAAGGCGAGGTTGATGGTTTACCTGCACGTGTTGAAGGTAACGATGAACTCTCGATGCGTCGCAAGGCAAAAGGCGCTTAAAGAAGGCTTCTCGCCTCTATATTTCTCCTCTGTCGAAGTCAACAGGGGGATTAGTGGCTATCGAACGTACTTTTCAGGATCGTCATATTGGTCCGACGCATCGCGATGAATTGTCGATGCTTAAAGCCCTTGGTTATGAAAATTTAGAAAGTTTTATTAGCGCAGTTGTTCCTTCGAACATCGCAATAACTGGCGTGATTGAGTCTGCCATTGGTAGCGGGATCAGTGAAGTTGAAGCGATAGCTGAGCTGAAAACACTTGCGTCGAAGAACAAGGTACTTACTTCACTTATCGGAACCGGATACTACGGAACCATTGTTCCACCTGTAATTAAGCGAAATGTTTTAGAGAACCCTGCCTGGTACACCGCGTACACACCGTATCAACCAGAAATTTCACAGGGACGTCTAGAAGCTCTCTTTGCATTCCAAACAATGGTCTGTGAACTCACCGGTCTTGATATTTCAAATGCATCAATGCTTGATGAATCAACGGCTGCAGCTGAAGCAATGACTTTGGCACGCCGTTCCTCAAAGATGAGCGATGACGCGGTATTTCTCATTGAAGAACATGTGCATCCGCAGACGAAGGCAGTGGTCATCACGCGAGCTAAGCCGCTAGGAATTAACGTCGTTGAGATTGATTCTGGACATGTGGCTCGCGACGGATATGACGGTGAGTTTTTCGGAGCCTTGTTGCAGTATCCGGATACAACCGGTGAGATCATCGATTATTCAGCCTTTGCTTCATATGCTCATCAACGTGGAGCACTTGTAATCGCAGCGACAGATTTACTCGCTCTCACGCTTTTGAAAGCTCCAGGGGAGTGGGGAGCAGATGTTGCGGTGGGAACTTCACAGCGCTTCGGTGTTCCGATGGGATTTGGCGGCCCACA
>JAIXYD010000011.1 GCA_027490415.1 Streptomycetaceae bacterium | reverse complement strand
GTTTTGATTGATCTCTCGTGGTTCTCTACTCTTTCAGATCGTGACTTTGCTGCCGGATTGGCCGAAGTCGTCAAGTGTGGATTTATACGCGACCCAAAGATTCTGGATCTACTTGTTGGGCGTGATCTTGCATCACTGCGTAGCGACAATTCTCTGGTGTCAGAATTAGTCAAACGAGCTGTTCAGGTTAAAGCAGATGTTGTAAGCGGTGATTTTAAGGAGAGTTTCGAGCGAGAGGTTCTCAACTATGGCCACACCTTTGGTCATGCCGTGGAGAAGCACTCGAAATATTCACTGCGCCATGGCGAATGTGTTTCTATTGGAATGGCATTTATGGCGCATTTACAATCAGATCTCGGTCTGATCACTCATGAAGTCCGTGACCTGCATCTATCAATTCTTGCGGGCCTCGGTCTACCACTTACGTATCGGGCAGGGGAGTGGCCAGAGCTGCGAGCCCTTATGTCGATGGATAAAAAATCACGTGGCAACACTCTTCGCTTCGTGACAATTTCTGAGATCGGAACAACAGATAGACTCGCAGATGTGGCGCCAGCTAATCTATTGAGCGCATATGAGAAGGTATCGTCATGAAAGTTCTAGTAATCAACGGCCCGAACCTTTCTCGGCTTGATATCCGCGACTCATCAATCTATGGAGATATGAGTTACCCTCAATTAGAGGCACACATTCGTAGCGCAGCAGAGAGCAATGGATTTATTGCTGATGTACGTCAGAGCGATGATGAGGCGACGATTATTGGCTGGCTTCACGAAGCCGCTGATTCAAATACTCCAGTAATAATCAACCCAGCTGCATTTACTCACTATTCATATGCGATCCGCGATGCTGCCGAATTGGTTAAAGCTCCGCTGATTGAAGTACATCTATCCAATCCACTTGCACGAGAAGAGTTCAGACACACATCAGTCATCTCAGGAGTGGCAAATGGGACAATCGGGGGATTTGGCCCGAATTCCTATTCGCTGGCGTTGACAGCACTCAAGACACTCATTTCATAATCTTGAATGAGGTAAACTTACAACCTTGAAGCAGATGGCAGATAGCTGTCGCAATGAACTGGAGCGCTACTGTGGCAACAACAAATGACCTTAAGAACGGCATGACCCTAGATATTGAAGGGCAGCTATGGACAGTTGTTGAGTTCCAACATGTAAAGCCGGGTAAGGGCCCAGCTTTCGTTCGCACCAAGCTCAAGCAGGTAATGACTGGCAAAGTTGTTGATAAGACATTTAATGCTGGAGTCAAAGTTGATGTAGCAATTCTCGAAAAGAGAGAGATGAACTTTCTTTACAAGGAAGGCGATGATTTCGTCTTCATGGATAACGAGAACTTTGATCAAATGACGATTTCAGCAGCAACTGTTGGCGACGCGGCCAACTACATGCTTGAAAATACGGAGGCGATTGTCGCAATTCATGAGGGCAATCCTCTTTACATCGAGTTGGCCGCATCAGTTGAACTTCTCGTGACATATACCGAGCCAGGTCTTCAGGGCGATCGCTCATCTGGCGGTACTAAGCCAGCAACAGTTGAGACCGGCATCGAAGTTCAGGTTCCACTCTTCATCAAGCAGGACGAGAAGATCCTTGTTGATACTCGTGATGGATCGTATCTAGGTCGCGCTAACTAGTGTCAGCTCGCAGTAAAGCAAGAAAGCAAACTCTAGATCTCCTGTATGAATCCGATATCCGCGGAAGTGATTTATTAGAGCTCTTAACCTTGCGAGATGTTGAAGAAGAGGGTCCCGACGCGCGACCTATGCGTGAATACACAAAGGCTCTCATCGAAGGTATTCACACACATAAACGCAAGATTGATGAACTGATCTCTACTTACGCACAAGGTTGGGATATGGACCGGCTACCTGCGGTCGACCGAAATATCCTACGTCTCGGGATTTACGAGATCCTATGGGCAACTGATTTGGATGACGCAATCGTTATTGATGAAGCGCTCACTCTTGCTAAAGATCTGAGCACTGACGAATCTGCCGGGTACATTCACGGAGTTCTTGGGCGAATCGCTTCAATCAAGTCGAGCTTATCTCTTTAATTTTTAGTCAGAGTGACTTCCTGCTCGGCTAACCAAGTGAGATAGTCCACACAATTGATCTCGTGACTGACTCTGAAAATGCGCGTTAAACTCTCAACATCAGAGGCGCGCAGAGATAGGACCGCTCCCTTCCAATCGCCACGGATTCTGATGATCTCCTCGATATATGAAATCAGCTGGGATTTCTCAGAGCTAGGCGTTAGTTGTTGCAGTTTCCTGAGATCGTAGATGTGTCGTCCTGATAGTTGCCCTTGAATTAACTGTGGATCGAATTCCAAGAGATGGATAAGCGATACCCCGAGTGTGTGGCAGATGACGAGCAGTTTGGGTGTAGAAAGCGTCCGCCCACCTCTCTCATAAGAGCCCATAGCGATCGCAGTGACTTGCCCTCCTGAACGTTCTGCGAATTCAGACAGGCTCCACCCCTTTGAGATTCGAAGAGAACGAATCCGACGTCGTATCTCGTCCATATCGATAGAGGCCATGAGGACACGGTAGAGAATGTGGCGCGCGCGATTTTTGCGCTATCCACAGAGGGGCATGCTCGGGTGGTATTCTTTCGCCGCATCCTTTAAGACCCGTCCTGCGAGGCGGGGAAGGAGATTTAAATGAGTTCTGTCCTGCCTGCGCCAGATATCTCTCGCGCCTTGTCTCGTATTGCCCATGAAATTTGTGAGCGTAACAACGGGGGATCAAGTATTTCCCTGTTGGGAATACCCACTCGAGGTGCCCATCTTGCCTTAAGACTTGCAAAGTTGGTTGAGAAGATCGAGGGTTCACCGGTTCAAGTGGGCACTTTGGATACGACCCTTTTCCGCGACGATCTTCGCCTTAAAGCTCCGCGTGCGTTGATGCCGACGAAGATTCCATCTCTTGGAATCGAGGGTCGCACGGTGATTCTTGTGGATGACGTGCTCTTCTCCGGTCGAACAATCAGAGCAGCTTTGGATGCACTCGGTGATATTGGTCGACCAGCTCGAGTGCAGCTAGCGGTGCTGATTGATCGCGGACATCGTGAACTGCCAATTCGAGCGGACTTTGTTGGGAAGAACATTCCAACTTCTACGACGCAGTCAGTCAAGGTTTTGCTGACTGAGCTAGATGGTGTTGATGACGTTCGCGTCTCCGACGGGGGTGCCGAGTGAAGCATCTGTTATCGATCGCGGACCTAAGCCGTATCGACGCC
>JAIXYD010000147.1 GCA_027490415.1 Streptomycetaceae bacterium | reverse complement strand
GCAAGCAGTGTTGCGATGATTGCATAAACAAATGAACGGGTGAACTGTTCACGATTTTCAATAAAGGCATCGAGATAGTTGGCAAAACGCAAAGTCTGTTCGTATTGGCCGGTATCTCCGTTATCCAAACGAGTCTGCGTCGAAGTCTGCGCCAAGTTCATAATTGGCAGGATGAAGAAGGTGAAGAGGAAGGCAAAGCCAGGTAAAAGTAAGAGGTATGGCGTGCTGATCTTCTTCATCGATAGAGCCTGTGACTACTCTTCGTCGAGATCTTCAGGCATTACTTCAGTGCCCGCTTCTGCATCTTCATCTCCGCGAAGTGCGAAGGTGAAGACTGGCTCCCAAGAAATATTTACAGAATCACCGATGTGGAATGGTGCAACACCATCATCGTTCTGTTCGAAGACCATGAGCTCTTGTCCCCATGGCATCATCACTTGGTATTGAGTCGAGACGCCGATGTATGAAACGTCCTCAATTTTGCCACCGCTCAAAACGTTGCCAGAGGTAGGTGTCTGGAGAAGTGAAATGCGGAACTTCTCAGGGCGAATGCCTGCAAAGATTGATGAATCTACTGCGTGTGAACGGTTGCGTGGCAATGAGATCTTTTGACCGAAAAGATCTGCGATCAAAGAATCTCCATCGGTTCCAACCAGTGAACCCTTGATGAGGTTTGACTGGCCAAGAAAGTTTGCGACAAAGGCAGTCTTAGGATTGTCGTAAAGATCTGCTGGCGATCCCATCTGCTCGATCTTTCCTTCATTCATCACAGCGATTGTGTCAGCCATGGTCATGGCTTCTTCTTGATCGTGTGTGACGTGGACGAAGGTAAGGCCCACTTCTTTTTGAATCCACTTGAGTTCGATCTGCATCTGTCGACGCAACTTGAGATCAAGAGCTCCGAGTGGTTCATCCAAGAGCAAAAGTGCTGGGCGGTTAACGATGGCGCGTGCCAGCGCGATGCGCTGCTGCTGACCACCTGATAACTGCGTTGGTTTGCGTTGAGCTAGATGGGGAAGCTCGACCAGGTTAAGAACTTTATTGACTGCTTCATCAACATCTTTAATACCGCGTCGGCGTAAACCGAATGCAATATTTTCAAAGATTGTTAGATGGGGAAAGAGCGCGTAATTCTGAAAGACAGTGTTGATGGGGCGCTGATAAGGCTTTGTGGTTGTGATATCTGTTGTACCCAAGTGAATACTTCCCACAGTAGGTTCTTCAAGACCAGCAATCATGCGAAGGGTCGTGGTCTTGCCACACCCTGAAGGTCCAAGCAATGCAAAGAATGAACCTTCAGGGATGGTTAAAGAGAGATCATCAACTGCAGTGAAATCACCGTAACTCTTTGTGATACGTGTGAGTTTGAGATCACCGCGTGCCGAATTTGCGCTATCTACCACTTAGTTTCCGGCGGCCTTCTGGAAGGCCTCTGTCCATGCTGTCTCTTCAGCTGGAGTAAGTGAGCGGAATACAGAAAGGTTTGCCATTGTCTTCTCAGTTGGGAAGATGAACTCGCTCGCAGCTAGTGCTGGATCGATCTTCTCCATCTCAGCTTGTGCACCCTTAACTGGGGTTACGTAGTTAACGTAGGCAGCTACTTCTGCTGCAATCGCTGGATCGTAATACCAGTTGATGAGCTTTTCAGCGCTTGCCTTAGCTTCAGCTGTAGCTGTGTAAGGAATCATCATGTTATCGCCTGAGATTGTTCCGCCTGATTCTGGGATAGCAAAATCAAACTTGCCTTCATTTTCTGACTTCAGAATAAACATATCGCCAGACCAACCGATGACAGCTGTTGCATCTCCTGCAGTGAGGTCTTCGGCGTACTCGTTGCCCTTAACACCACGGATCCAACCGTCAGAGATCTTTCCAGCCAAGAAATCAACTGCATTCATGAACTGATCTTCAGTAACGGTGGTCAGGTCTACACCTTGGTGGCGCAAAATCACACCGATGGTGTCGCGCATTTCTGAGAGAACAACAATCTTGCCCTTATTTGAAGGAGAGAAGAGATCATCGAGAGTACGGATTCCCTTTGGATTCTTCTCAACGTTCCAACCGAATCCACCCATGATGCCTTGCCATGTCAATGACTGCTCGCGCATTGGGTCAAATGAAGGGGAAGCGAGTGTGTCGAGAATATTTCCTGCGTTAGGAATATTTGCTTTATCAAATTTCTGTGTGTAGCCAAGACGAATCCAGCGAGCTGCCATCCAGTCTGTTGGTGTTACAAGGTCGTAACCAATATCTTCTTTGAGTTTAAGTTGTGCCTGAACTTTTCCGAAGAACTCATCGTTATCGTTGTAATCTTCAAAGTACTCTGCAGTGATTCCAGTTGATTCCATAAATGCTTCAAGTGTTGGATAGAGCTGTGTCTCTTCATCGTAATCAAGATAGAGAGGCCAGTTACCCCAACGAACAGAACCTGCTGAAGATGCAGCGTCATCGCCACCGCTGGAACATGAACTCAGGAGCGCAGCTCCACCGAGTGCACCAGCGCCAGCAACAAGTGCGCGACGTGAAAATTTAGTATTAATAATTGCACTTGCTTCTGCTGATAGAGGTTTCTTCGGTGAATTAGCCATGTGGATGGGCTCCTTTTTATTTTCCGGAACAAGGGACGGTTGTGCAGGGCTCATTATGGAGCCGTTTGGCCCTCATGGCCAAACTAATTTGAGGTAATTTCAGGTGAAATTTATTGCTAATTTCAAGCGTTGAGGTTGCTCATCACGTGCTTGATTCGGGTGTAATCCTCAAAGCCATAGCTTGAGAGATCCTTGCCGTAGCCCGAGCGCTTGTAGCCGCCGTGAGGCATCTCCGCCACCAGAGGAATATGAGTGTTGATCCAGACGCAGCCGAAATC
>JAIXYD010000055.1 GCA_027490415.1 Streptomycetaceae bacterium | reverse complement strand
GAAGTTGACGTGTCAATAACTAATACGGCGCTCATAGCTCAAGTCCATCCCACCGTGAGCCGATGGTTTTAATTGTGACGATACGTTCATCATCTGTGCGATCAATATCTATCTCCAAACGATCATCACTGAGCCGCGCAGATTCGGCCCCGCCCCATTCGATCACTGTCAGACCATCCTCGCGCACAGAATCGAGATCTAAATCATCAAGATAGGCGGCAGCATTTCCTGCCTCCAAAAGACGATACACATCAACATGAATCAAAGGCATTAAACCTTGATGAACTCGTGAGATCACAAAAGTAGGGGAAGTGACATCGCTAATGCCAAGTGCGCGACCGATACCTTGGACAAAGATTGTTTTGCCGGCACCCAGAGGGCCGTTGAGAAGTATGAGATCTCCTGGTTGGCAATGGCGAGCAATCGATTCACCGAGGGCAGCCATCTGCTCTGCATCTGTGATGCGACGGCTGACAACTTCGGATCTACTCACAATAGGTAAGGGTAGTAGATGACGAAAGGCCCTGGTTTCCCAGGGCCTTTCGCACTTACTGCTTTTATAAGTTACTCGAGTGACTTAAATACAGGCACTCGGAACTTGGTGTCATATGTTAAGCCGACCTTACGAGCGGTAGTTGTGATTTTTCCGCCGAGAGGGAACTTTCCATTTGCAAGTGTTGCAGTCATGAGATCAGCAGCTGCCAACCATTGAGCCGCAGTGAAGAGGCAGTGGCCTGTTCCAGCTCCAGGTGTTGCTGTGAGATCTGGGGTTCCTGCTGCAGTGAACTTCGAGTACTTCGCGGCAGTCTTTGCCCAGAGTACGACCAAGTTATTTGTAGGAGCCACGTATGAACGTGTCTTCTTGGCTTCTGCCATTGCCTTGGCCTTCTCTGCTGCGAATTGTTCAGCGTAGCTATCGATATACCACTGAACGATTGAAGCAGGTACGAACTCTTCTGATTCAGCTTGGAAGATAATGGTTGGCTTTGTGATCTTTCCTGAAAGACCTACCAAACTTGGAATCTTCGCAACAGCTGCTGGATTTGCAGTTTCGCGTGGAGTTGCTGCAAGAGCGTTAACGATCCCCGCCACTGCACTGTTTCCACTGAGTGCGAAACTGTAGAGATCGGCTTCTGTTGCAAGACGAGCTGCATAGTCAGTCTTTGTGTTGTCATAGACCTTTCCACCAGCTAGTAGTTCACCATCTGCGATCAATAGCGTTCCGTAGTTCAGAGTTGCGCCCATGTTTTCAAGGACAGCAACTGCTGGGGCAATCGCTAGTGGATAAGTCTCAGCAGCACCTGCTGGACCTGATGTTCCATCAACATGCTTGCTTCGTGTTGATACGCCAGCCATAAGACCGACAGCCAACAAAGCTGAACGTGAAGGAATACCAGCTGCTTGCAGTGCCTTACCTGCTGGGCTCGCTGTATCTGGCCATGCGCCAGTTACAAGACCAGCTGAAAGCTTGCTCAGTACGGTCAGGATCTTGCCGATGTTGGCGTATTGCTCTTGCTGACGCACAACCGGATCAGTGGAGTATCCACCGACCTTGATTGTTGGATCAAAGAGAGCCTTAAAGCCCCAGAGTGCATCACCAAAGTAGGTCATCAATGCATCCTGTGGATTTGCTGCAGGACAAGCAAGAATCACGCCATCGACGAGTTCTGGATTTGTCTCAGCAAGTTTCTGTGAGTGCATTGCGCCAAGAGATGCGCCCCATGCAATAACTGACTTTGTTGTTGGGAACTTAGTCTTAAAGGTTGCAATCAACTCTTTGTTGGCAGCAAGTGCCTCAGTTGTGTTGATTCCCTGGCGAGAAAAACCAGAACCTGCAACACCGTAACCTGCAGCAACAAGCTTGTTCATTACTGACAAATCAGTTGAGGCAAGTGGGCCTGGCTCTGCAGCGTTGGTCTTTGTATATGGACCAACTGGTGCAAGAGTTGCAGGGATATCAATTGCTGGGCGAACTCCATGTGAATACAGGAACACAGTTCCGTTGAAGTTAGCTGCCGCAATGAATGAATATGGTGCGCCATCTGAGCCAACACCAGCACAGCGTGTGACGAAGTTAGCGGTTGCGCACTGTGGGGTAGCGCTAGCTACCGTTGGTGCACCGACCATGACAGTTCCAGCAATTGCTGTGACAGCAAATACTGAGACGAGGCGTGATTTAAATGAGATTTTCATTAGTTAGGTAGTCCCTTCGCAGGCATTGCAGGACGCTTGTATGTTGATTCAACAACAGGACCTGAACCTGAATCGGTTGTGTAGACGGTGTACTTGCCGCCGTCAGCAGTTAATGCACCAGTTGGTCCATATGTTCCAAACCAGTAACCCGTAGCACCAGTGTGTGATGTTGTTGAGTAACCAAGTGGAGTGAGGAATGGATTTGCAAGTGATGCACCCTTTGTCTCAATCGCATTGATAAGACCCTTACGAGTCAACTTTGGACCAGCTGCCTTGATCGCTTGAACAGCGAGGAATGCGTTAGACATACCTGCAACAACGTTGTTGTCGAAGGTTTCCTTTGGCTGAGCCGCTGCATAGATTGACTGGAACAACTTGATGTATTCATCAGATGTATCAGTTGGAGCTGGAGCAAATGAAAGACCCTTTGCACCGGTAAGAAGTGGCACAAGAGCTCTGCTGGTATTTGCAATTGTTGTTGCATCTCCACCAACTGAACCGAGAATGAACTGAGTCTTTCCGACCCATCCACCCTGTGCTGCTGCACCGAGAAGAGCTGTTGTTGCAGATGAAACACCAAACATCACTGTTACATCTGGGCTAGCAGCCTTAAGTCTTGTGATCCAGCCAGCACCTGTTGCAGGAAGTGCCTGTGAACCTGATGCGTAAGGAATCATTGTGTCGAAAGTGAGTCCTGCAGTCTTAAATCCTGCGAGAGCATCGCGACCGAAGTCATCATCCTGATAGATAAGTGCAAGCTTCTTGCCTGGGAACTTATCCTTGACGTACTTAGCGATGATCTTTGCTTCCATTTGATATGAAGGAAGAATCGCGAAGGTTGTTGGATATGCCTTCTTATCTGCAAATCCGCTCCAGCCTGTATTAACAAAGAGTGAAGGAATTCCACGCTTTGAAAGCTGAGTTGATGAGGTAAGAGCCTTTGTGCTGGCTGTTCCAAGTGTTCCCACGAGTGCGAAAACCTTGTCGCGAAGAATCAATTCGTTCGCCTTAGCTACTGCTGTTGTTGGGATGTACTGATCATCTTTGCTTACGAGAGTGATCTTGCGACCATTTACTCCACCGTTAGCGTTGACGTAGTCGAAGTACGCCTTCATTGCACCCGGAATCTTGCTATAGCCAGGGGCTGCAATTCCAGTCAGTGGTGAAGTGATACCCAACTTAATTGTTGAGGCGGTTACTCCTGGTTCAGAGCCACGTGGGCTGAACGCTTGAGCAGGCACAGTTGTAACTGTGAGTGCTGCAACTGCAAGTACCGCAGAAGCACTTACGAGCTTCCGACGATTGATTTTGATCATCTCTTTCCTTCCATCGAGGGCCCTTACGGGATTTTTTTCTTACTGCTGTAGTACTTAGTGCTTTTTCGTTGACAAAGTTTTATTACCAACCCGAACTGTTACTTCTATCAAGCTGTGAGAAGAATGTCCCTTCTTCGCACGCTTGGCGTGTAACTGCTCAACTGGTCCATTCGGAACGAATAGAACAGTCAAAATCAGTAACGCGCTTACCAACAATCCTGGCAAGTTCGTAGTGATCGTCTCTGATCCGTAGCGATTGGCTATCGCTAGGGCAATCTCAGGGATGGCCACCAGTGTCACTGAGCCAATCATGACGCCTCCGAGGGTAGTTACGCCAGACAAGACTGCGCCTGTCGCCAAAGAAAATGAGAGCGCAAGCGGGAAAACTCCTGG
>JAIXYD010000155.1 GCA_027490415.1 Streptomycetaceae bacterium | reverse complement strand
AGCCAGGCGGTAAGAGATTCAAGCTCTGATCTCACCCTTGCATTGACGAAGGGATCAACATCTATCGCGTTCTCAGGCCAAATAACTACATCAGCACTGGCTGGGAGCAGCTTCTTGGTTTGATCCATGTGAAGATTAAATACTGCCTCGGCACGATCATTAAATGTGAGACCGACCGATGGAGTATTTCCTTGGATCCCAACGAATGAAATCCGATCCTGCGAGGAGTAAGAATTGTTGAGCAGCAAAGGAAGAAGAATTACTAATGCGAAAGGGAGAACAAATCTCTTTCTCATTCTTATCATCATGTACGAAATTGCCAGTACCCAGGCGGATAAGAAGAGCGCTCCCCCTAGCGAGATGATGGAGGCATACGGGGCATCTGCTTGAGAGAAAGCAATGCGCATCCACGAGAAGCCTCCGAATGGAAAGAGTGCGCGTATCTCTTCGATGATGAGCAGAACTGGAATAAACCACAGAATGTTCTTGGTGTAGCGACCAATCAAGCCAATGGGAAGATAGAAAAGCCCATGCAGTAGCGCAAGGAAGAAAAGCGGAAGCAGACCAACATATTTTCCAGCCCACCACAACGTAATCGCGCTGCTTGTGAAGCCGAAGAGGAAAGCTCGTCGATAGAGGTGATCACCGTTTTGACATATTCTGAGAAAGATCGCATAAGCAATAGGTGCCAAGAACCAGAAACCGAGTGGTTCAAACGAAAAAGAAAAGAGAACACCGGCTAGAGAAGCTACCAATTGAGAGCCGCTATCAATCGATCGACGCTTGCCCCCAAAGCATATTGGTCTTTGAGTTGATAGATCTTTGAAAGATCGGTTGGAGCTTTCGGAAGAGAGATCTCAAGGGATGGAAGAGGAACATCGCGGGCACAGTTAACAACGGTCGGAGCAATCTTGAGATAATCGATTCCGGCGACAATCTTTTTTGCCAATCCCGAAGGTAAACGCGCGTCGCCCTCTTGCGCCGCAGATATTGCATCTTCAATCGTCGCGAAATGCGTCGCGATAAGAGCAGCACCTTTCTCGCCAATACCTTTCACTCCTGGAAGTCCATCCGAGGGATCACCCCTAAATGTGGCAAAAAGTGCGTAGCGCTCCCCCGGTATCGAGTACTTATCGGAAATGAATTTCAAGTCAACTAGATCGTGGGCGGAAATCCCTTTAGCAAGATATGCAACCTTGATGTCACGAGCATCATCTACGAGCTGAAAGAGATCTCGATCGCCCGTAACAATGCGTGTGGGGCCCTCATGAGTGTGCGCATATGTCGCCATCACATCATCGGCTTCGTAATCATCGACCCCAACCATCGGCAACCCAAACTCGTCGAGCAGATCAAGAAGGATAGGAATTTGTGGAGTCAAGGTGTCTGGTTCTGCCTCTTCATCACTATCTTCATCTTCGAGGCGATTAGCTTTATATTCTGGGAAGAGTTCAACTCTCCACGAAGGTCGCCAGTCTCCGTCTATGCAGACAACAATTCGATTCGGGTTGTAGATCGAAATCAATCGCGCACTCATATCTAGAAATCCGCGAATCGCATTGACTGGTGTGCCATCTGGTGCAACCAAGGTATCTGGCATTCCATAGTAAGCGCGGTACCACAGTGATCCGCTGTCTAAGAGCATCAGAGTCATAAGTCCTCCAACATATAAGAGATAACTCCTCTATCCAAACGCGCGACCGCTTCTCGGCAAGTCTTTCGTAGCTCAGGACTTGCTCCGGCGATCTGTGTGAGCAAGTCAATCAATTGCTTGGTTGAGCGCACAAAATCTCCGACTGACATATCGCTTCCCTTGAGAACACTTTGCAGAGAATTTCCTTGTGCCCATTTGTAGGAGATGAATGCGAATCCAAAATCTGGCTCTTTCTGAGTTTTTACGCCAAATCGTTCCTCAATCTCCTCGAGCTCACTCCATATCGAAACTATTGAGACGAGTGCTTGTGCAACATTGTTATGTGGCATCTTCGGGGCGTAATTTTCAGTGGTTCGAGATTGGAAGATCATGGCCGAGGACACTGCCACTAACTCTTGAGCGGATAAGTTGTTCAAGACGCCCCGTCGAATCGTCTCTGTTAACAGGAGATCAGACTCGGCATAAATCTTTGAGAGAATCTTTCCTTGCTCGAGGGTTTTCTCGCCCTCTATATATTTCAAATGTGTCAGCACATCACAGATTCGATCAAATGTTTTTGCGATGACATGCGTACGGTTTTCGACTCTACCTCGGAGACCTTCAGATTCTCTGCGCACACGTTCAGCTCTCTCGGCTATCCGGGCGTGGGATTCGCGATCATTGCACGAGTGACATGGATGTGTACGTAAGCTCTTTCTGAGTCCATCGATCTCAGACTCAAGGTACCTGCGCTGTTTTTGATCCACTGTCCTGCGAGCATCCCTTTTAGAAAGCAAGCGCTCAATTTCTTTGATGTCACTTCGCATACGCGCATACTCAGAAAAATCACCGAGATGGCAGTTCACATCAGCCATCAATTCATTGATCGCGCCTTCATTCTTCTTTATCTGCCGCACAAGTCCCACAACTGCACGATCTGCTTGGAACTGAGCAAATGATGATTCCAAGGACCCACGTGCTCGTTCTCGACCAAAGCGATGAATCAAATTGATTGCCATGTTGTAGGTCGGCGTGAAAGACGAACGCAGCGGGTAGGTTCGAGTTGAAGCTAGACCAGCGACCATTGCACTATCAATCGTTGGCGACCATTGAACTATCGCATTTCCTTCGATATCGATGCCTCGACGACCTGCGCGACCGGTTAACTGTGTGTACTCCCCCGGAGTAATTGGGACGTGGGCTTCTCCATTCCACTTAGTTAACTTTTCTAGAATCACTGTCTTAGCAGGCATATTGATTCCCAGAGCGAGTGTTTCAGTTGCGAAAACCGCCTTAACCAATCCGCGTTTGAAGAGATCTTCTACAGTCTCTTTAAAGCTCGGAAGTAACCCGGCGTGATGAGCAGCAATTCCTCGCTCAAGAGCATCAAGCCACTGGTCGTATCCCAAAATATCGAGATCTTCCTGCGCGAGATTTGCGTTAAGACGAGAGGCTGTTTCCACGATCTGCTTTCGCTCTTCGGTATTAGTTAAGCGAAGGCCTGAAAATACACATTGCTGAACTGCTGCATCACACGCTGCCCGGGAGAAAATAAAAGTAATGGCGGGAAGAAGTCCTTGGCGATCAAGGGTTTCGATGATCTCTGGCCGTGACAACTTGTTTTCGGACTCTTCAAAACGCTCACGGCGATGTCGAGGCATCTTTACCTTACGCATAGATTCTCGCTCGAGTGCTAACAACTCGGGATTAATCTTGCCAGGCTCTTTGAATAGGTCGACGAGACGGTTTCCGATCAGTACGTGCTGATATAAAGGAATAGGACGGATCTCTGAAACGATCACATCAGTATCGCCACGGACAGT
>JAIXYD010000037.1 GCA_027490415.1 Streptomycetaceae bacterium | reverse complement strand
GCAACAGCAGAAAATCATGTTGTATCTATTCCCACTCATTTTTGCGATCTCCGGCGTTAACTTCCCAGTCGGTGTATTGATTTATTGGTCAACAACAAACTTCTGGACGTGGGGACAGCAGTACTACGTCATCAAGCGAAACCCAACACCAGGCTCACCTGCCTTTGAAGAGCTCGAGCGCAAGAAAGCGAAGAAGAGTGGGGCAGTCGAGCCGGATCAAAACGATCCATCACACCCATCAACACCAGCGGTTGAAGAGGTTAAAGGTCAGCGGGAACAACCTAAGAAGAAGAAAAAGAAGAAGAAGTAAATCGGACAATTAGCATTAAATCCCATTAAAAGGGATTAATTAACCAAGGAGTAGAGATGTCAGAGAATAAGAGCGCTGTAGTAGAGAACGAAGTTCAATCAGATGAGGCGACTCTAGATGCGCCTAAGGCCCCAAAGAGCTTGGCAAAACTCGAGGAAGAGGGCGATATTGCCGCTGATTACCTCGAGGCACTTCTAGATATCGCCGATCTTGATGGTGATATCGATATCGATGTCGAAAATGGACGCGCCTCACTGGCTATCGCCGGCGGAAAGCTCGGCCACCTTGTAGGCAAGGAAGGCGAGGTCCTCGACTCAATTCAGGAGCTCACCCGCCTGGCTGTCCAGACAGCAACCGGCGACCGTAGCCGTCTCATGCTCGATATCGATAACTTCCGCGCAAACCGCCGCAAGGAGCTCACCGCTCTAGCGAAGGAGAAGGCAGAGGAAGCGACCACTACTGGAAACGCAATCAAACTCGAGCCAATGAACGCCTTTGAGCGCAAGATCATCCACGACACCATCCAAGATTTAGGGCTCAGCAGCGAATCTGATGGAGAAGATCCTCGTCGCTACGTAGTGATCTATCCAGCGTAAAGCCCCATGTCGGCAAGCGATGTTTCCCGTGAAACACTGATCGAGCAGTACTTTCCAGAACGCCTCGATGAGATCGCTGCCTACGCCCATTTTCTCACCACTGCAGGGATCGAACGGGGGCTCATTGGCCCCCGCGAAGGCGAGCGCATCTGGGAGCGTCATATCTTCAACTGCCTGCCCGTCACCCAACTTCTGCCACAAGGAGCATCCCTCTTTGATATCGGCTCGGGAGCTGGCCTGCCGGGAATTGTGATCGCACTTGCCCGACCGGATCTCTCAGTAACCCTTATTGAGCCTCTTGAGCGAAGGGTCGCCTTCCTTAATGAGGCTGTCGAAGGTCTAGGAATTGAGGTAATTAGAGGTCGCGCCCAGGATGTGAAGAAGTCAGCTGACTTTGTTACCGCTCGCGCAGTCGCCCCTTTAGAGAAGTTGAAGAAGATGAGCTGGCATATGGTCAAAACAGGGGGCAGCCTCCTTGCCATGAAGGGCGAATCAGCCTCAACTGAGATGGAAGGGGTCAAGGGAGCCACGCTCCACGAGATCACTTTGGAGGGAATTGGGCTTGGGCGCATCGTCGCCATTAAAAAGGGTGCTTAGATAGGCCAATGAGCCAGAGCGGTGATGATTCACGTGAAACATCCGCACCTTCGACTACGAAGGTAGTCGGTGTCCGACGCCTGAAAGAGGCGATGGCAAAACCAGCCTCCACCCGAATCTTCACTGTAGCCAATCAGAAGGGTGGGGTCGGAAAGACCACCACAACCGTCAATATTGCAGCTGCCCTATCGATGGGTGGTCTACGGGTCCTGGTTATTGATTTAGATCCACAAGGAAATGCCAGTACCGCTTTAGGTGTTCCTCATCGTGATAACGCCGGCATCTATGAAGTACTCATGGGAAGCCACGAAATTTCAACTGTAGTGCAGAAAGTCGCGGGTTTTCCTGCACTTGATTGCATCTCTTCAAATACATCACTTGCAAACGCGGAAATCAATTTAGTTTCGATGGTTGCACGAGAACTACAACTGAAAGAAGCGCTAGAAACTATTAGCGTTAATTACGATTACATTTTTATTGATTGCCCACCATCGCTTGGTTTATTAACGGTGAATGCATTTGCTGCAGCAAAAGAATTACTTATTCCAATTCAAGCTGAGTACTACGCACTTGAAGGTTTATCTCAACTGCTTGAGACCTATGCAGTTGTAAAGAAGAGATTGAATCCAACTCTTAACCTTTCAACAATTGTTCTGACAATGTTTGATGGACGCACACGTCTTGCAAATGATGTCGCAGCAAATGTGCGATCTCACTTTCCAAACGAACTCATTGATATTCCAATCCCTCGCGCTGTACGTGTTTCAGAGGCACCGTCATATAGCCAAACAGTAATGACATATGACCCACTTTCACCTGGAGCGATTGCTTACATGCAAGTTGCGCGAGAGATCGCTGAACGCGGAAAAGCAAAAGAAGAGAACTTTGATTCAAATGTTGTCAGCATTCATTACAAGAAAGATGGAGAGAGTGCATGAGTGCAAAACGTGGGGGACTAGGAACAAATCTAGATTCTTTGATTCCAACTTCTTTAACAGTTGGAGAAACCGAAGTTGCACAACAAAATGAAGTTCCTATCTCATCCATTTCTCCCAACCCACGTCAACCTCGTACGGTTTTCGATGAAGATGCACTTAATGAATTAATTGCATCAATTAAAGAGATTGGAATACTTCAACCACCTGTAGTTCGTAAAGTCTCTGAAGGCCGCTATGAATTAATCATGGGCGAGCGCAGATTCCGTGCAGCTAAGGCGGCAGGACTTAAATCAATTCCTGTCATTATTCGCCAAACTCCAGATAATGAACTACTTCGCGAAGCGCTCATTGAAAACATTCACAGAAGTCAACTAAATCCGTTAGAAGAAGCGGCGGCATATGCCGGTTTACTTTCAGATTTTGGCTGCACTCACGATGAATTAGCAGCCAAACTAGGAAGATCACGACCTCTGATCTCAAATATGTTGCGCTTACTTAATCTTCCACCAACAGTGCAACGTAAAGTTGCGGCAGGTGTGATCTCTGCCGGACATGCTCGAGCACTACTTGGTTTAAGTGATGAGAAAGAGATAGAAAAACTAGCCAACAGAATCGTTGCGGAGGGTTTAAGTGTCCGTGCAACTGAAGAGATTGTTGCAACTGCTGGTCCTGCCAAAAAGAGCGGCAAAGCAAAGGCAAAAGTTGGAATCTCAGGAACAGCTCTTGCGAGCGCCGAACTTTTAAGTGATTACTTAGATACCCGCGTGACTATCGAACAAGGTAAAGGCAAAGGAAAGATCACAATCGAATTCGCTGGAAATGAAGACCTCCAGCGCATCGTTGATTTAATTGAGGGCTGATCCTCGCCGCGACATTTCTTGCTTCACAACATGGCCTAACGCCTTTACACCTTCACGGATACGTTCTGGCGTTGGGTGGCAATAGGAAAGTCTCATCGACCATGATCCAAAACCGTCAGCATAAAAGGCTGTTCCAGGAACATAGGCAACCTTGGCAACAATAGCCTTAGGCATCATCGCTTTTGTATCAATTTCTGGTGGGAGATTTACCCAAACATAGAAGCCGCCGCCAGGTTTAGTCCATGTGGCTTCTTGCGGAAAGTGTTCAGCCAGTGATTCCAACATCGCATCACGGCGGACTTTGTACACCTCACAGAAGCTTGCAATCTGATCACGCCATGGTTGGTGGGTCAAATAGTTCGCAATTGTGAGCTGTGTGAAATTTGATGGGCAGAGAATTGACGATTCAGATGCAATTACCAATTTATCTTTCAATGATTGTGGAACTAGCGCCCAACCAATACGTAGCCCTGATGCAATTGTCTTAGAAAAGGATCCAAGATAGATAACGTTTTCGGAATCTTCAGCGCG
>JAIXYD010000191.1 GCA_027490415.1 Streptomycetaceae bacterium | reverse complement strand
TTAAGGGTTGGGCGGCACATTGCGCAGCCGATATGTTGGTAGCAGATGGCGTGGTGCATGTATTGATTAATGCAGCAGGTGATCTTGTATTGCGCGGTGGTGATTTAGGTGATGACGGCCTCGTGCGGGATTGGCCTGTAGGAATTAGCGATCCGGATGATGTAGATCAGATTGTGAAAAGTTTTGCAGTGCGCGATGGTGCAGTAGCCACAAGTGGAGATTACGAACGCGGAGAACATATTCGAGATCCCCGTAATGGCATGGCAGCTCTTGGTGCAAAGTCTGTCAGTGTTGTGGGACCAGATGGCGGGCTGGCAGATGCGCTGGCGACTGCTGTGATGGTCGATGGCGTCGATGCCCAGCGCTGGGTAGTGCGTGAAGAGCTACGCGAATACAGTTTTTATGTGATCAATCGCCACGAAGGAACAGCGTGGCTATACGGGCCCAATAAAGGGTATTAAGCGCTGACAGCGTTGAGGGCATCGATCTGTGATTGATCTAGATCAACAACCTGCACGATTTCCTCCAACTGTTCGACGGTGCGAGCAGATGCGATCGGTGCGCTGAGATTTGGATTACTGCGTAGCCACGCAAGAGAAACTGCACTGACACTGCAGTTGTTTGCTTCTGCGATCTGATCCATCAAGGCCAAGATTGCATATCCCTTAGGTGTAGCAAATTCTTTGACGCCTTCTGCGCGAACAGATTCGACAACTTTTCCTTCGCGGTATTTGCCGGATAAGAATCCGCGGGCAAGTCCGTAGAAAGGAATCGCAGAAATGTTATTTGCAGCCAGGACTGGCTGTTGCTCTGTTTCAAAAGGATTGCGAGAGACAAGGTTGTATTGATCTTGTAGCGCGATATAACTTGGCAGATTTTCGCGGGCGGAAATATCAAGAGCCAACTGCAGGCGAGCACCGGTGTATTGCGATGCTGCGATGTAGCGCACTTTTCCTTCACCGATTAATTGTGCAAATGCACCAAGTGATTCTTCGATTGGAACTTCTTGATCATCGTGGTGGGCATAGTAAATATCGATGTGATCTGTCTGTAAGCGCTTGAGTGAATCGTTACATGCTGCAATGATGTTGGCAGGGCTAAGGCCGGGGCGGGTAGGAAGTTTTGCAACCTTTGTTGCGACAACCATCTGATCGCGATTGCCGTTCTTCTTCATCCACTTGCCAATGATCGTTTCTGATTCACCGCCGACATTTCCCTCTTTCCATGCCGAATACATATCTGCGGTATCGACGAAGTTTCCGCCGTGGGCGCGATAGGCATCAAGGACTGCGTGGGATTGTGCTTCGTCGGCGCTCCAACCAAAGACGTTTGTGCCTAGGCAGAGTTCGTGAACGACAAGATCTGTCTCTGGAATAGTGATCATGAGGCAACGGTAGGGCAAGATTGGGCCATGGTTGCAACCACAGGTGGATTTACGAGTGCTGGCCTTGAGCTTGAGGTGAAGACCTTGATGTTGGCTTCTCTCACGCAGGCAGAGGCTCTTGAGATCGGTGAGATTGCAGTATCGCTCGGGCGTGCACGTAAGGCACCGATTGCGATCGAGGTAAAGATGGGGCAATGGAGCGTTTTTCACGCATCGTTGCCGGGATCAACTCCAGAGAATGATTCGTGGATTGCACGTAAGGCACGCGTTGTTTTAGCAACCGGTCGATCAACGATGCATGAACGTGTAGATGCCGAAGAACGTGGTGTTGATTGGTATGCCGAAAAAGGTTTGTCTGAAGAGTTACATGCAATTCATGGTGGTGCGTTGGCACTTAATGTTTCAGGACTTGGTTGTGTTGGTATGTTGATTATTTCTGGTTTACCACAAGTAGAAGATCATCTCTTTGCAGTGGAGGTTGTAACTGAATTTTTGGCGCGCAAGGGAGAACAACAATGAGTATCTGGGTCTGCGGCGAAGTGCTAATTGATATTTTGCCAAGCGGTCCTGTTGTTGGTGGTGGCCCTGCAAATACTGCCAAAGCGTTAGCGCGCCTGGGACACGATGTTCACTTTATCGATGGCATCTCAGGTGATGCTTATGGGCAATCTGCACGCGCTGAATTGTTAAATGATGGCGTCAATCTCGATTTGGCGTTGGCGAGTGATAAACCAACGTGTACTGCAACAGTAACGCTAGATGCTGCAGGTGGTGCATCCTACGAATTCTTGATCGACGGAACAGCTACCTTTGATTTTGCTGCGTCGTGGCTACCTGATCCTTATCGTTATCAGCCACAGGTATTACATATCGGAACACTTGTTACGGTGATCGAACCAGGTGCATCAGCACTCTACGACTGGGCGATGTCGGTAGCCGAGCTGGCACCGATTGTCTTTGATCCAAATATTCGCCCATCTGTACTGCCAGATCGTGATTTATATGAGGCAGCTGTTGAGAAATGGGTAGCGTTATCTGCAGTTATCAAGGTCAGCGATGATGATTTAGCGTGGCTATTTCCAACCGCAACTGTTGATGAAGTGGCCCAGCGTTGGATCAATGATGGCGCATTCTTAGTTGTTGTTACTCGCGGTGCTAATGGTCTTGTCGGATACACAGCCGATGGACGCGTTGAAGTACCGGGTGTGAAAGTTGATGTTGCCGATACTGTGGGTGCCGGAGATACAGTCGGTGCGATTGTGGTGGAATCGATGTTGGCACACGGCCTGATTGAACTTCGTGGAGATCTTTTGCGAAGCGTTCTGGCGCGTGCTGCAGCAGCTGCTGCGATTACATGTTCACGTAAAGGTGCACAGCCACCGTACAAGCATGAGCTACCGATTATTGAGGCGGGAAAGTAATGCAATATATCGATGATGCTGATTTTCAGATT
>JAIXYD010000068.1 GCA_027490415.1 Streptomycetaceae bacterium | reverse complement strand
TATAACTCAAGAAGTTGAAGGGCAGGTGTAAAGATGGCTCGCAAGAATGGATTAGATACCCCTCGCGAAACTCGACGCACCTTGCGCCCGAATATTGATGCTGAGGCATTTGGTCGTCTCTCAGAGAAGTTTGCACGCTTCCTAGGAACTGCACGTTTCTTGGTTTATATGACAGTTTTTGTGCTCTCGTGGGTTCTCTGGAATTCCTTGGCACCTACAGATATTCGCTTCGATAAATATCCATTTATCTTCCTGACATTGATTCTTTCGCTGCAAGCATCATATGCAGCGCCTTTAATTCTCTTAGCCCAAAATCGCCAGGCGGACCGAGACCGAATTGCCTTAGCCGAAGATCGTGCTCGTAATGATCGCAGTATGGCTGACACTGAATATCTCACCAGAGAGCTGGCAAGTCTTCGCATCGCACTTGGTGAAGTGGCAACGCGTGACTTCCTTAAAGATCAACTTGAAGACATTGCCAAGGAAATTGTCGAAGAGTTAAGACGAGATTCCGAGCCTGACGCCAAGTAGTGATTTATCTCGAATCACTAACTTATCTGCAATTGCCATAATCGCCTTTGCAGTCGGACTTTCAGGTACGGCGTGAACAATTGGTGCTCCTGAATCTCCACCAGTTCGTAACTCTGGTGCAAATGGAACTTTTCCTAGAAGTGGAACATCGGCTCCAACAAGAGTAGATAGTCGAGCAGAAGTTTCTTCTCCGCCGCCTTCGCCAAAGAGCGCAGTCGATTCACCGCACTTTGGGCAAATAAAGGCGGACATGTTTTCAATGACACCGATGACTCTTTGATGCATTTGGTGGGCAATTCGCCCCGCTCGTTCGGCCACCTCTGCTGCAGCAATTTGTGGTGTTGTCACAACCAGAATCTCGGAAGTCGGAATAAGTTGACCGAGTGAAATTGCTAAATCTCCCGTTCCTGGTGGAAGATCGAGGAGTAAAAGATCTAAATCGCCCCAGTAGGCATCAGAAAGAAGTTGTTCTAGCACTCGATGGAGCAGTGGTCCACGATAAGCAACGGCATCTGCGCGTTCAGGCTTAAACATCTCCATCGAAACCGTTTTTACACCATAGCTTTCAGGTGGAATAAACATCTGATCGATTGCTGTTGGTCGAACACCAAGAAGACCCATTAAGCGAGGAATCGAGTGACCGTAAACATCGGCATCGAGAATTCCAACTCGCAGCCCTTTTTTCGCTGCAGCAACTGCCAGGTTGGCGGTAAGGGATGACTTACCTACTCCACCTTTTCCGGATGCAACACCAATCACGCGGGTAAGAGATTCAGGTTGTGCAAAAGGAATGAATTTCTCGCGCCCACCCCTGACAAGGAGTTTTACCTTGTTGCGACCCTCTTCTGTCATGACACCAAAATTAATTCGAACTTCCTTCACGCCTTCTACTGCACCAACAGCGGCAGTGATATCAGTTGTGAGTCGATCCTTCATCGGACATCCAGAAATTGTCAGAAGAATTGTTAGATCGACAACGCCACCAGATTCGCTGACGCTTTCAACCATTCCGAGTTCTGGCAATGCGTGATGTAACTCTGGGTCTTGCACAGTTGCAAGGGCGGCGTTGATTCCTTCAATGATTGTCATAGTAGATCTGGATCAATTTTTGGTTTGAAGGCCGAGGTGCCACTTTTACCTTGTCGCTCTTTCTCATCTTCATCTTCAAGGACCGAGGTCACGTGTCGCTTGATGAAGGTCTTTGGATTTAGGTCTGCAGGCTTAAGATCTTCAAATCCCGGCCCTAAATTCTCGCGAATTTCAGCTGTTGCAGTATTCGTCATTGAGCGTACCTTTCTGATCATTTTCGCTAGATCAGAAGCCACTCGTGGCATGCGATCGGGGCCAACAAGAATCAAGGCAAGAATTACGAGTCCAATTACCTCACCGAAACCGAAATCAACCATTACTTACCTGCTGTCAGAGTGAGGGAAGTAGAAAGTGTTTTTCCAGATCGAATGAACTTAATCTCGACCTTGTCTCCAACATTCTTTGAACGAATAGCTACGATGAGTTCTTGAGGGGTTGTAATTGTTCTTCCATCAAATTGAACAATCAGATCCCCTGCACGAAGGCCTGCCTTATCTGCAGGACCCCCTCGCACAATTGCATTTGAGGTATCAGCAACTCTTGCACCATCGCCGGCATATTGCATGTCGACAGAGATTCCTACGACTGGATAGGTTGCTTTTCCATTCTTTATAAGTTGCTCTGCAGTCTTACGAGCTTGATTAATTGGAATCGCAAATCCAAGACCGATCGATCCGGCTTGAGACGAAAGCACCGAAGAACCTAGCGTTGCGATAGCCGAGTTTACTCCGATCACCGCACCCGCTGAGTTAACGAGTGGGCCTCCAGAATTTCCAGGGTTGATTGCTGCATCAGTCTGAATGGCGTTGATATATGAACTATCCCCTTCTGACTCTCCTGCAGTTACAGCTCGGTCTTTAGCGCTAACAATTCCAAGAGTCACTGTTCCACTGAGGCCAAGCGGAGATCCAATTGCAATCACAGAATCTCCGACAGCAACTTGATCGCTATCACCAAAGGTAAGAGCTGTAAGTCCGGTGCGATTAACTTTTAGTACCGCAAGATCATAAGAAGAATCTCGACCCACGATTGTTGCATTAAGAGTTGTACCATCGTTGAGCTGAACTTCAATTCTTCCGGTGCTACCTGCAGCATCTGCAATAACGTGGTTATTTGTCAGAATAAAACCAGTGCTATCGATGACAAATCCAGTACCCGTACCTGCTCCTGAAGCACTCTGAGCAGAAATTGAAACGACGGAAGGAAGGACTCGCTGTGCGATATCTGCAACAGATCCTGGAGGTCGCTCGATTGATGAACTTACTGATGTTAATTTAATTTCATGTCCAAAGAGTGAACCTGATGAACTTGCGCCAAATACTGCACCAACCAAACCAGCAATGGCCGCCATCAAAAGAGCATTCGAACGAGTAACAAACTTTGCCTTACCGTGCGCTGAAGACGGCACCCACCATGGACCTGTGCCCATTGGTTGCATTGGTTGCTGATCGCTCATGGAGATATCTTTCTACAATTTCGTTGCAAGTAACAAACCGTCCCCAAGGGGAATGAGTGAAGTCACCCACTTTTCGGTCTCCCCTTTAAGGAGTTTCCCAGCATCACGGAGGGCAATCGTCTTCGGGTCGCGCTGGGCGGGATCATTGACCTTGGCACCACCAAAGAAGTTATCGATAACAAAGACGCCACCACTGCGCAGAATCCGATGAGCTTCAACTATTGCATCCTGCAAATCTTCTGCATTGTCTCTAAATATGACGAGATCGTAGGCGCGATCAGCAAGCTTTGTCATCACTTCAATCGCAGGATTTGTAATTAGACGAAAACGTGATTGCGCAATCTGTGCATCTTGTAATGCAATCTTTGCGATCGCAGAGTGTTCTTGCTCGCCATCAATAGATGTCAGAGTTCCACTTGGCAACATTCCTTCAAGAACCCAGAGCGCGCCGACTCCAGAACCAGTTCCAATTTCGACAACAGATTGTGCATCGAGAATGTGCGCAAGATGTCGCAGATAAGCACCAACGCCCGGAGTCACATCAATTGCGCCCACTTCACCGCCACGAGCTCGTGCCTGAGTTTTATCGACGCTCTCTCCAATAAAGCTTTCGGAGTAAGCGTGAGGGTCAATCTGGTTGATCATGAGAGGGATGTTAGCCACTCCACGAGCAATCGCACGCCGAAACCGGTTCCGCCTTTAGGGTTTTCTCCAGAATCGCTCTCGCTACGGGCAGTGCCTGCAATATCTAGGTGAACCCACTGGCGATCGCCAACAAATTGTTCAAGGAATAGCGCCGCCGTCACTGAACCTGCGCCATAGTGACCTTTATCGGCGGTGTGGTTGAGATCGGCGATATCACTCTCTAATCCATCTGTGTAATCATCAATGAGCGGCATGTGCCAAACGCGGTCTCCTGTGCGTTCTCCGATTTCAGAGATTGTGCGAGCAAGGTGAGAATTTCTTGTGTACATCGCAGCATATTGACGACCAAGTCCAAGAGTTGCAGCTCCAGTGAGTGTTGCAATATCTACAACATAATCTGGATCGAGATTGATATCTGCATACGCTAAGCCATCTGCGAGAACTAGGCGTCCTTCTGCATCTGTATTGATCACTTCTACAGTCTTTCCGCCGTAGTGTTTGATGACATCGCTAGGCCGCTGGGAAGTTCCAGAAAGTGCGTTTTCAGCACACATCATCAAGACGCTCACTTTTACTTGCGCACCAAGCTGAGGAAGCGCACTTATTGTTGCAAGTGCTGCTGCCGCACCTGCCATGTCGCTCTTCATCGCCATCATCGTGTCATATGGACGCTTGAGTGAGATTCCACCTGTGTCGAATGTAATTCCTTTTCCAACAAGAACCACATGAGGCATTCGTGCAGATTTCTTTCCACTTTTTGGTGTGTAGGTAAGATGAATAAATCGTGGACCAGGATTTGGCGAAGAGTTACCAACTGCCCTAAGGCCACCAAATTCTTTTAGTGCAGTTCCACTAATGACGTTGATCTCAAGGCCGTATTCAGATGCAATCGCTCGTGCTTGGTTAGCCATCCATAGAGGTGTTTTGATATTGGAAGGTGTGTGAATGAGATCGCGAGCGCGGCAGACAGCACCAGAGATGACGCTGGCATAGCTAACGGGTTCTGCATCTGCTGTAACAATTTCTATTTCTGAAGACGATGGTTTGGCAGTGCTCTTTTGGTTCCAGGTGTACTCACCTAGTACTGCAGAGGTTGCAAAAGCAATAATTTCATCTCGCTTTGTTGGAGCTATGGTTGCAAAGTTTTTCTCAGCGCCCCGGACCTTGCGACCAAGCACCGCACCAGCAGTTCGAAATGAGGCAAGCGATTGATCGCCAAGCCCCAATAGAATAATTTTCTCTACTGGACTATCTGCAGCACTTACTGGGATTTCATTAAGCTCTCCCGCTTTTCCAGTCGGGGTAAAGAAGGTCAGTTCATCTCGTAGCTCGATAGCAAATAGCTTTTCGATCTTTTTTACTAGTGCGGGATGAGCGTTGAAAATGATCTCGCTATCGCCGTTGTCATTTGCTGGGAGAATGATGTAGCTAATAACAATAACATCAGATGTTGTAACGGAATCTAAATCTGGATTGAGCGCGCTAATCACCATTGGAAGCTAGAACTCTATCTTCTGGAAAAATTACTTCTTAATGAGAGCGACAGCTGCCTCGAGGGCGGCGCTGAGATTATTTGCCTCTGTAGGGTTGAGTTCGACAACTAGGCGGCCTCCACCCTCAAGAGGAATACGCATCACAAGTGAACGTGCCTCTTTTGTAACTTCCATAGGTCCGTCACCAGTGCGAGGTTTCATAGCTGCCATGATGAGACTCCTTTGAAGCGTGGACTTTCCGCGAAGTGCTTAGAAAGTAAGGGCGTAAGTATCTCGCACTCAGGGCCGATACATGAAATCGAAAGCGGGCTATAGGCCTAGCTCTGCAGTCAAACGCGCCTTACCTGAGGCAATAACCGCCTCAACAGACTTTTCGGGCACGTGTAGCAGGGATGCAATCTGCCCAGCAGTCATGCCTCGAAGATAGGACAAGGTCAAAATGATGCGCTCTTCCTCCGGAAGTGCTTCAAGCACTTCGGCCAAGGTTTTCGGCGCTGCCATAGGACGAGGTTACCCGTTCTCAATATCTCCTGGCTGACTTATGACCATCGAAGACTGCTAATTCTTAAAGGTTCTTACATTGACGAGCAAAACGTGCGAGGGAGATACGAACACCAAGCCAGATGAAAGGTGCTCCGAGGATAAATAGTGCACGGTGAATATCAATGGTCTCGCTCCAATAAAAAGTGGTTGAGTGCGGTCCAGTAGATTCGAGTTGGAATGAACCTGTGCCCTTTAATATTTTTCCAGTATGGATTACATCGCATCGCGTAGGTGGCTCCCATGCAGTAACTGTCATGGTGTCAAGCAGTCCAAGAAATGAAAGTGATGGATAAATCCGGTGAGCGGGACCAGTAAATGCTGCGATTGAAGTCCCGACTCCTTCAGAAATTTCAGATGTAACCCAGACTCGGGTAGCAAGCATCCATTCACCCTGACTACTCCAGTCGGCGATCCGTGCCCACACTTTCTCTCTCGAAGCATCGCAATGCACGCGTATAGCGAGTGTGTTCTTTGGTGAGCTAGCCATGAAAATAAGGATAAGCGATATTGTATGCTCATGTCTTCTCAAACAACTATCGCCTACGGCCATGGAATTGCGACACTTTCGGGATCTACCGTTCTCGATGTCTGGTTTCCAGCGCCTGCTTTAGGTGGACTCACCGGAACACCTGCACAATCACTACTTGATGCAGTTGGCAGCGATGATATTCGAAAAGTTAGACGTGAAGTTGTTTCGCGAGAAATAGATATAACCCAACCACCAGCAGATGCCATAGATGCATACCTACGACTGCACTTGCTTTCCCATCGATTGATCAAGCCACACGGTCTCTCACTCGATGGAATATTCGGACTGCTTGCAAATGTTGTTTGGACTTCAGCTGGCCCATGCGCAATTGAAGGTTTTGAAGAAGTACGTGCTGGTCTACGTGCTCGAGATGGCCATGTGACTATTTTTAGCGTAGATAAATTTCCACGAATGGTCGATTACGTGATTCCATCAGGTGTGCGCATTGCAGATGCTGATCGAGTGCGACTCGGAGCACATCTAGCATCAGGCACGACCGTGATGCACGAAGGTTTTGTTAACTTCAACGCCGGAACTCTTGGAACATCAATGGTTGAGGGGCGAATTTCTGCAGGCGTAGTTGTCGACGATGGCAGCGATGTTGGTGGCGGCGCATCGATTATGGGAACTTTGAGTGGTGGCGGAAAACAAGTCATTTCTGTCGGAAAGAAATGTTTGTTGGGTGCAAATTCAGGACTTGGAATTTCTCTGGGAGATAACTGCGTCATCGAGGCAGGTACCTACATCACAGCAGCAGCTAAGGTGCGTCTGCCTGATGGAGAAATTGTTAAAGCTGGGACTCTCAGTGGAGCTTCAAATGTACTCTTTAGAAGAAACTCCCTCGATGGTTGCCTAGAAGTTGTTGTGCGAGAAGGTTCGTGGGGCGGACTTAACTCAATTCTCCACGCTAACTAAAGAGAACCACGGTGAGGGTAGTTTCGCTCTGCTTCTGAAGGTATCGCCACGTATTTTCTTAGTAACTCCATCTGATGATGTTCCAGCGATAAAGGTCACTGCACCTGCTTGATTGCGCGAAAGAATTTCAAGTGAAACAACATTCGGCAAGAGAAATGCCTTTGCAACAAGTTCCTGTGTTGATGAAGCCTTCCACGACGCAAACCTTGGGTTGAGTTTTACATCAACGCTGGCAGTATCAGGAACGGATTGAGTGTAAGCAGTCGCACCTCCCCAAGCATCAAAGGATGTCTGTGTGGCCCCACCCGATGAAGAGAAGAAATACGTCTGAGCAGGTTTGCCATTACTGATCACAACAAGACTTGTCGTAGTGTCGATGATGGTGCGAGACACAGCGTCTTTCCATAGTCGCCCAAATCGGGGCTCACTCTCTTTGGAGTATCCAACAAAGTTCTGATCTGAAATATGCGAGAAGACTTGGCAGTCGCAATTCGGCCGAATGACACCTAACTTCGAGAGAGCAAAGCTGCGTGAGGCGATCGCTTGTGCTTCAAGAATTGCAGCTGGCCAACTAGAGGGAACTTCACTTATTCCCCATAGATATTCATCTCTCAGTGAGAGCGTATTTGTTACTTCTAGAGCACCTCTCACGACTTTGATGGTGATGAAGCCATACTTATACTTTGTAGCGACAGAACCATGAGTCATAGTGATGATGGGATTCTCTCCCACCCAGCGCAACGTGAGTACTTTAACTTTGGAAAGACTCGCAACTGTGAATGTCGCCCTCTGTTTAGTTGCAAATGATGTAAATGGTATTGGTTGCGTTAAGTTTCCAACTTCACCTTCATAGACATCAATCCGAGCCCCTGGAGTATGTGTAGTAAATGCAACAGACTTGACCTTATGTGCAATGTTTACTCGGATTGTGTGTGTATCAACAAATGGAACAACCTGTACATCTTTGTAGTAATAATTAAGTATTGCAGTAGCGCTTTCACCACTCAAAGCTCGTGACCTCGCACCGATCTGACTCATACCAACGCCATGACCATAACCACTGCCAGTGAATTCAAATGTTTGTGGGATCTCAATGGCTTGTGCAGGGGCTGCACTGGAAATGAGTGCAGCAATCAAGAGTGCTAGAAAATTCTTAGACGTCCTCATCGGAAGATGCGCTCTTTCGTACGTGCATATACTCGCGATATGCAGCGATTACCTCTGCAGGATTTCCGCGAGTCATCATCTTTCCTTTATCTAGCCAGATGACTTCATTACAAATATCTTCAATAGTGGCTAGCGCGTGGCTCACCAAAATCAATGCCCGATCCTCGGTGCGAAGTTCTTTAATGCGGTTCAGGCTCTTTTCCTTGAATCGCGCATCTCCTGTACTTAGGGCTTCATCAATAATCAAGATATCTGGCTTCACTGTTGCTGCCACCGAAAATGCCAACCGGGCATACATGCCTGAGGAATAAGTGCGCATAGGCGAATCGATCGCCTCACCCAACTCAGAAAACTCAGCAATCTCTTCAAATTGACTATCGATCTCAGCTCGCGTCATACCAGCGGCAAGACCGCCAAGATAGACGTTCTCGCGACCTGTAAGAGAAGCGTTAAATCCAACTCCAAGAGCGAGCAGAGTGCTTACAGATCCATAAACTTCGACGCGTCCTTGTGAAGGTGGAATGATTCCGGAAATAACTCTCATCAAGGATGATTTACCTGCACCATTTGAACCAATGATTCCTAGCACTGTCCCGTAGTGCACATCGATAGTTACATCATTGAGGGCATTGACAGTGCGTGAGAATTTCCCGCTTCTGCCAAAGCGCTTCACTCGCGCTTTCAGGGTTGGCTTTTTATCAACAGAAGTTGTGTATGTCAGTCCAACCGATTGAACGGAGACTGCGATGCTATTACGCGGATGAGAGCTAGAGACGGACAGCGAAATCACGCTCCCTCGTTAAGAAAAAGTATGTGCCCACGACAAAAATTACTAACGCCCAGGCCAAACTGATGAGGATTGAAGAAGAGCTTGGAGCTTGGGCATAAACCATTACTTGTGACCATGCATCGAGGAGATAGAAAATTGGATTCGCGATCTCAAGAACACGCATTTTCTCGGAAAGTGAAGATGCTTCATAAAGTATCGGCGAAAGGTAGATCAGACTGCGGGTGATATATGGAAGCAAACTTGCTATATCTCTGAAATACACATTGGTACATGAAATAGCTATCGCCATTCCAAGTCCCATAAAGACACCCAGGAGAAAGATGGGAATAGCCCAGAGCATCTGCCAGGAAAACGGAGCTCCAACAATTGTGCGAATTGCAAAGAAGACAACAAGTGTCGGGATGAATTTGAAAATTGCAATCACCGAAGCAGAAATCGGCAGCATGATGCGTGGAAAGGCAGTATTCATAATCAGGCGCTGGCCTGAAGTAATCGACTTCACTCCCCCGGTCAAGCTATTTGCAATGAGGTAGAAGAAAAAGAGACTAGAAGTGAGATGAACATATCTATTCGCATCACTATCTCCACCAATGATGTAAATCAGAAGGAAATAGACGCCCGAAAGCAAGAGTGGATTAAGTACCAGCCAGAGCTGCCCGAAGACCGATCCATAATTCTGCTCACGCAGTTCAGAGCGTGAGAACTCGGCGATGAAATGGCGGCGTGACCACAGTGAGCGCAAGTATTGACGCATTGGGGGCAACCCAGCGCGAAATGGCTCATATACAGTCACAGGAGTACTCATATGAGTGAAGGTTACCTTAGAGAGTCTGGAACTAGCTTTCTTGACGAGGTAAGGAAGCCAAATCCCCATGAAAAATGCATCGTTGGAAGAATAAACACGAGGAGTGGATAGTGAGCCAGATTTTTTGAGATAAACAGTGGGGTGATTGCAATAAATGTGATGTAGGTGGCCGCCGGAAGATAGAGAGATGGGTCAAAGATAGTTCCTGCAATGAGTGAGAGCACTGTGCCAATCAGAGCAAGTGGAGGTGCTAAATATCGGTAGTTAATTGTCTCAGGGTATTTTCGAGCAATTACACGACGCCATCTTCCATATTCAAAATACTGTTTTGCCAAAGCACGATAACTTGAACGTGGGCGATACGTCACGTGAAGTCTCGGATCAAAATAAACTTTTCCACCGTTTTGCCTGAGTCTGTAATTGAGTTCCCAATCTTGTGCACGAATAAATCTCTCATCAAATCCGCCAGCATCAACAACTGCTTGGCGAATAAATGCACCGAGATAAACAGTGTCTACATACCCTGCCTTGCCGCCGATGTGAAAACGAGAGCCTCCTACGCCAAACGGACTACACATTGCAGCAGCTACTGCAGTCTCAAAGAAAGTAATTCCTTCTGCTCCCATAACACCGCCAACATTGACTGCGCCGGATTCGATCAGAATTTCCACAACAAGTTGAAGATAATTATTTGGAATCTCCGCATGAGCATCCACGCGAACAACAACATCTTGCGTCGAAGCCTTGAGAGCAATATTGAGTCCTGCGGCGGTTCGACCAGAGGGATTCTCAACCAGAATTACCCGCGAATCTTGCGCAGCTAAGGAGCGTGCAATCTCATTCGTAGAATCGCGCGAAGGGCCAAGTGCCAAAATCACTTCAAACTTTCCGTGATAATTCTGGGAAAGTATTGCGCGAATTGAATCTTCTAGATGTGCCTGCTCATTGAGCACAGGCAAGATCACGCTAATGCCTGGTGAGGCAGGTAACGAGGCGTTCG
>JAIXYD010000195.1 GCA_027490415.1 Streptomycetaceae bacterium | reverse complement strand
GTAGAGATATGTGGAATTGAGTAATGTGCTGAGAGAAAAGCTGCTTGTGTTCCCTTGCCAGCACCTGGTGGTCCAACCAGGACTAATCTCATTAGCGCAGGAATCCCTCATATGAACGCTGCTGCAACTGGCTCTCAATCTGCTTAGCAGTATCAAGACCAACACCGACAACGATCAGAATCGCAGTACCGCCGAATGGGAAGTTCTGTGAAGCTCCAAAGAGCACAAGTGCGATGATCGGAATGATCGCAACGAGAGCAAGATAGAGCGAACCTGGAGCGGTAATGCGTGAGAGAACGTACTGCAAATACTCAGAAGTTGGTCGACCCGCACGAATGCCAGGAATAAATCCACCGTACTTCTTCATATTGTCAGCAACCTCATCAGGATTAAATGTGATTGCAACGTAGAAGTATGTAAAGAAGATGATCATGCCTGCATATGCAGTGATGTAATAGACGTTATCTCCGTTGACTAGATTTCGTGAAATCCAGACTGCCCAACCAGAAGTGCTGTTGGTGAAGTTAACAATCAATGATGGAATATAAAGAAGTGACGATGCAAAGATCACTGGGATAACGCCAGCTTGGTTTACCTTGATAGGAATATAGGTAGATGTTCCACCGTAAGCCTGGCGGCCAACCATGCGCTTGGCGTACTGAACTGGAATACGACGTTGTGCCTGCTCAACAAAGACGACGGCTGCAATAACGAGTACACCGATCAAAAGTACGAAGATAAATGTTGCAAGACCCTTCTGAAGTCTGATGCTCCAGAGTTGGCTTGGGAAGCTTGCTGCAATTGATGTGAAGATCAAGATAGACATACCGTTACCGACGCCACGATCTGTGATCAATTCACCAAGCCACATGATTACAGAAGTTCCTGCAGTCATTACAACGATCATTGTGAGGATACGCTGCCATGATGCATCAGGAATGATTGCAAGATCGCAACCTGAGATCAAACGTCCTGGTGTACGAGCAACAGCAATAAGACCTGTTGACTGCAAGACTGCAAGACCGATGGTGAGGTAACGGGTGTACTGAGTCAGCTTCGCAGTTCCTGATTGACCCTCTTTCTTAAGAGTTTCAAAGCGAGGAATAACTACTGTAAGAAGCTGAACAATGATTGATGCGGTGATGTAAGGCATGATTCCAAGAGCAAAGACAGAGAGCTGAATAAGCGCTCCGCCGCTGAAGAGGTTAATCAAGCCAAAGAGGCCGCCTTGATCTGCGCCAGCAAGACATTGCTGAACATTGGTGTAAGAAACACCTGGTGTTGGAACTACTGAACCAAAGCGAAAGAGCGCCATGATCGAAAGAGTGAAGAAGATCTTCTTGCGCAGCTCTGGAGTCTTAAAAGCCATACCAAATGCGGAAAGCATCAATCTTCTCCCTCTATCGAATCAAGCGTCTTAATTTCGGAATTACTTCTTACAGTGTTGCAGTCGATCCACCAGCAGCGGTGATCTTGTCAATCGCTGATGATGAGAATGCATGTGCTGTAACGGTTACCTTGACAGAGATATCTCCGTTGCCAAGAACCTTTACAGGAAGGCTATCGCGCACCGCTCCGGCAGCAATAAGGGATGCAACTGTCACATCGCCACCCTTTGGATAAAGAGCGTTAATTGTTGAGACATTAACTACCTGATACTCAACACGTGCTGGGTTTTTAAAACCACGAAGCTTTGGCAAACGCATTACGAGAGGTAGCTGACCACCTTCGAAACCTGGACGCACTGTGTTACGAGCACGTGTTCCCTTGCCACCGCGACCGGCAGTCTTTCCCTTTGATGCCTCACCGCGACCCTTACGAGTCTTGGCTTTCTTAGCACCTGGTGCTGGTCGAAGATGATGAAGTTTTAGTGTCATCTCTATTCAACCTCCTCGATCTTGATCAAGTGGCGAGCGGCGTATGCCATGCCACGAATTTCTGGACGGTCTTCCTTAACAACAACATCGTTGATGCGCTTGAGGCCAAGTGAGCGAACGCTGTCGCGGATCTCAGGCTTATTGCCAACTGTTGATTTGATCTGTGTGATCTTTAAACGTGGCATTAGGCACCAACTGTCTGTGAGGCTCGGATGATTGCAGCAGGTGCTACATCTTCGAGTGGAAGTCCACGTCGAGCTGCAATAGCTGTTGGAGACTCAAGCATCTTTAGCGCTGCAACAGTGGCGTGAACCATGTTGATTGCGTTATTTGATCCGAGAGACTTTGTAAGTACATCGCTGATTCCTGCGCACTCAAGTACGGCACGAACTGGACCACCGGCAATAACTCCGGTACCAGGTGAAGCCGGACGTAGAAGAATTACGCCTGCTGCTGTCTCGCCCTGTACTGGGTGAGGAATTGTTCCCTGAACGCGTGGAACTGTGAAGAATGACTTCTTTGCTTCTTCAACAGCCTTTGCAATCGCTTGTGGAACTTCCTTGGACTTTCCGTAACCAATTCCGACCTGACCGTTGCCGTCGCCGACAACTACGAGTGCGGTGAATGAGAAACGACGTCCACCCTTAACAACTTTAGATACACGGTTGATAAAGACAACGCGCTCCATGAATGGAGACTTGTCCTTTTCGCGATCATCGCGACGCTCGCGACGTTCTCCGCGTCCCTTATTTGTAGGTGCTGCAGTTGTAGCTGCATCGCTTGTTGGATTTTGGGCCATGTTAGAACTCCAATCCGTTCTCTCGTGCGCTATCTGCAAGAGCTGCGATGCGACCGTGATACTTGTTTCCTGCGCGGTCAAAGACGACGGTTGTTACGCCGGCAGCCTTTGCACGTGAGGCAATAAGTGCGCCAACAGCTTTCGACTTTGCAGTCTTATCGCCGTTATCTTTGCGAAGATCAGCTTCCATTGTTGATGCTGATGCAAGTGTGATGCCCTGAAGATCATCGACAACCTGTACGAACAGGTGACGTGTAGAGCGTGAGACGACTAGACGTGGACGCGCAGCGGTTCCTTGAACCTTCTTGCGTACACGGAAGTGACGACGGGCGCGAGCATTAGTTGCTGACCCCTTGCGGACTTTTACACCGATTGCCATTACTTCTTACCAGCCTTTCCAGCCTTACGACGAACCTTCTCGCCAGCCAAACGAAGTCCCTTACCCTTGTAAGGATCTGCTTTGCGAAGCTTCTTAATCTTCGCTGCAACTTCACCGACGAGTTGCTTATCGATTCCGCTGATGTGCAACTTGGTTGGTGATTCAACCTTGTAGGTAATTCCTTCTGGAGCCAAGAATGGAACTGGGTGGCTGTATCCGAGCAAGAATTCAAGATCCTTACCCTTTTCAGCTACACGGTAACCAACACCGACGATGTCGATGGTGAGTGTGTATCCCTCTGTCACTCCGGTCACCATGTTGGCAACCAATGTGCGTGAAAGGCCGTGAAGTGAACGTGTAACGCGCTCTTCATTTGGACGAGCAACAGTGATAACACCATCTGCTTGTGAAACCTGAATAGGTGATGGGACGGTAATTGTGAGTGATCCCTTTGGACCCTTAACAGTTACTACCTGTCCTGCAACTGAAACTTCAACGCCGCTTGGAACGGCAATTGGCATGCGACCGATACGTGACATATTCGATCACCATACGTAGGCGAGAACTTCTCCGCCTACACCCTGTTTGTTGGCTTGCTTATCAGTAAGCAATCCAGAAGAAGTTGAAATGATTGCAACGCCAAGTCCGCCGAGAACCTTTGGTAGCGCTGTTGACTTTGCGTAAACGCGAAGTCCTGGCTTGCTTACACGGCGAAGTCCTGCAATTGAACGCTCGCGGTTAGCACCGAACTTGAGATCAAGAACAAGTGTCTTACCAACGCCATTTGCATTTGCTTCTACCTTGAAACCTGCGATGTAACCCTCCTTCTGGAGGATTTCTGCAATACGAACCTTGACCGATGAAGACGGCATTGAAACCGAGTCATGGTAGGCAGAGTTCGCGTTGCGCAGACGAGACAACATGTCTGCGATCGGATCTGTCATTGTCATACGTGGCCTGTGGCCTTTCTCGAACCGGTTTCTTCACGCTCTGTGAAGACCTGTTTCGTTGTAGTTATTACCAAGAAGCTTTCGTGATACCTGGAAGTTCACCGCGGTGTGCCATCTCGCGGAAGCAGATGCGGCAAATTCCGAATTTTTGATAGACAGAGTGTGGGCGACCACAACGCTGGCATCGTGTGTAACCGCGAACCTTGAACTTTGGCTTGCGAGCAGCTTTAACCTTGAGTGATGTTTTAGCCATTCTTATGCCTCCTTGAAAGGAAAGCCGAGCGCTTTAAGTAGTGCGCGACCTTCGTCATCGTTCTTAGCTGTGGTTACAAAAGTAATATCCATACCGCGTGGACGATCTACCTTGTCTTGTTCGATCTCTGGGAATACAACCTGCTCGGTAAGACCGAAGGTGTAGTTGCCCTTTCCATCGAATTGCTTAGGTGAGAGACCACGGAAGTCGCGGATACGTGGAAGAGAGATTGAGAGCAAGCGATCTGCGAACTCCCACATACGATCTCCACGAAGAGTGACGTGTGCACCAATTGGCATACCTTCACGCAATTTGAACTGCGCGATTGATTTGCGTGACTTGGTTACCTGTGGCTTCTGGCCTGTGATTGTTGCGAGGTCGCGGATTGCGCCTTCAATCAACTTTGAATCACGAGCTGCTTCACCAACACCCATGTTGACTACAACCTTTACAAGGGTTGGAATCTGCATTGGATTGGTAAATCCGAATTCCTTGGTAAGTGCATCTTTAATCTCGCTCTTGTAGCGAGCCTTGAGACGAACATCTGTAGCTGTTGTCATTAGATGTCCTTTCCTGTGCGACGTGAGATTCGAACGTTGCGCCCATCGTCTCCAACTCGTGATCCAACACGAGTTGCCTGGCCTTCGCCATCAACGAGCATGACATTTGAAATGTGGAGTGAGGCTTCGACAGTGATGATTCCGCCGACCTTGACGCCCTTGTCACCGGTTTGTTCGCGGGTGTGACGCTTTACGCGGTTAACACCTTCGACTGTGACACGTGAGCCATCAACGTGGAGAACCTTGCCTGTTACGCCCTTTTCTTTTCCGGCGATAACCAAGACAGTGTCATCTTTTTTAATCTTCGGCATTAGAGCACCTCCGGAGCAAGAGAAATAATCTTCATGAACTTCTTGTCGCGAAGTTCGCGAGCAACTGGTCCGAAGATACGAGTTCCGCGTGGTTCGCCATCTGCTTTAAGGATGACTGCTGCGTTCTCATCAAAACGAATATATGAACCGTCTGGACGACGACGTTCTTTAACTGTACGAACGATGACAGCCTTAACGACTTCACCCTTCTTAACTGTTCCGCCAGGAATTGCATCCTTAACTGAACATACGATGATGTCTCCGATACCGGCATAGCGACGTTTGGAGCCACCGAGAACACGAATACAGAGAAGCTCCTTAGCTCCTGTGTTATCCGCGACGCGTAGGCGCGATTCTTGTTGAATCATTTTTTATTCCACCCGTCCCTTACTTAGCCTTCTCGATGATCTGGACTAGACGCCAGCGCTTTGTTGCAGACAACGGACGTGTCTCCATGATCAAAACGCGGTCACCGGTACCAGCTTCATTCTTCTCATCATGCGCCTTCAACTTTGTTGACTGGCTCATAACCTTTGAGTACAAACCGTGTGAAACACGATCTGAAACTTCAACAGTGATGGTCTTATCCATCTTGTCGCTTACGACAACGCCTTCACGGGTCTTGCGAGAACTACGATCTTCAGTCTTGTCAGCCATTATGCAGCGCCTCCAATTCCTAGTTCACGTTCACGAATAATTGTGTAAATGCGTGCAATCTCTTTACGGACTGCACCAAGGCGGCCATGGCTTTCGAGTTGTCCTGTAGCTGCTTGGAAACGAAGGTTAAAGAGTTCTTCTTTACCCTCACGCAACTTCGCTTGTAGCTCATCAGCTGACAACTGGCGGAGTTCTTCTGTTGTGATCGCCATGTTTATGCCTCCTCACGCTTTACTACGCGGCACTTCATTGGGAGTTTGTGGATAGCAAGACGCATCGCCTCTGTTGCAATCGCTTCTGTAACGCCTGAAATTTCAAACATCACGCGACCTGGCTTTACGTTTGCAATCCACCACTCTGGTGAACCCTTACCGGAACCCATACGAGTTTCAGCAGGCTTCTTTGTGATTGGACGGTCTGGATAAATGTTGATCCATACCTTTCCACCACGCTTGATATAACGAGTCATCGCAATACGCGCTGCCTCAATCTGACGGTTAGTAACGTATGCAGGCTCTAGAGCTTGGATACCGAAGTCACCAAATGCCACAGCTGTTCCACCCTTTGAACGCCCTGAACGGGATGGGTGATGCTGCTT
>JAIXYD010000064.1 GCA_027490415.1 Streptomycetaceae bacterium | reverse complement strand
GAGCTCACGGCTACGAGCACGAACTGTCAGCGTCTCCCCTTCACGATCACTTCGAGAGCTTTCAAGTCGTGAGCGTTCGGCAGATGCTTTTGCGATTGATCGTTCAATGTGAATCAACGCTTCGTATGCAGCTTCTGCAATTGCCTGAGAAATCAAGGCACCTCGTGCACGTGCACCGCGACGAGAAACAGCTCGCTCTGAAGCCTCACGCTCGGCGCGCGCACCATCTTCGAGCGCTTGCGCGCGTGCTGCAAGTGAATCAACTCGCTCTTCACTAGTGCGCACAGCAAGGCGTGCTTCCACTTCTGTTGTACGGGCTTGAGAAACTTTTTGGCGAAGAGTTTGAGCAAGCTGATGGTCAGGCTCTGAAATTTCTCCGTGATGCTGTAATTGTTCGGTAGCAACCCGCAATTCATTTTCATCACGAGATTTAGCGCTTGTAGCCTCAGCGATCGCCACGTTCAGTCGTTCCACTTCAGCGCTAGCTGACTTCATATTCTGACCCGATACTGCAAGCGCTTCAGTGATTGCGGCAATACGTGCATCTGATTCATTGAGCTGGGATAGAGCTACATCAAATGCACCTTGCTTAGCCTCTACTTCATGAACGGCTGTTGAAATTTCAAATGTGAGGCGGTTGCACTCGTGATTGAGTCCTTCTAACTTAGACGAGAGTTCTTCAATGAGGGCGTTGATCTCGATGAGCGACGAAGAAGATTGAGATCCACCACGTACTCGCTTGCTTGTAAGGACATCACCATCTCGAGTAACAACAGTTAACTGTGGATGGCTACGCAGAATATCTTGGGCTGCGCGGGCATCATCTGCCACGACTGTTGTTGCAAGTAGAGACGTCAGGAGATCATCGATCTCACTTGTGTGAATATGCTGCAAGAGCGGCGTCAAACCCTGAGGAATCGCCAAAGCCGGTGCGCTATTTCCATCATGAACAAGGACATCCGCCTGTCCCAAGTTCTCGCTGCGCAGTGTTGTAAGCGCACTCACAGCTGAATTGAGGTCGCGCACAATAATTGCATCAGCCAATGATCCCAGCGCTGATGCTGTTGCTGCTTCCCATCCAGCATCGATGCGAATAAGAGATGCGATAGATCCTAGGATTGAGATTCCACGAGAGTCGCGCACAAGTGCAGCGCCACCATCTCGATTACTCGAAGTAATGCGCATAGCCTCAAGCTTTGACTCTGTTGCATTCTTCTCGCGCTCAGTACTGCGCTCTTGATCGATCAGATCTGAATGCTTCTTCTTAGCAACTTCTAACTCACGCTTTGCTTGTTCAAAGAGGGAATCAAGACCTTGTTCACCTGCATCAGCACCAGCAATCTCCATCTCAAGAGTGGAGTACTCGCGGGATGCGCTATCAACCCGTGCCTGAGCTTCATCGCGTGCCTTGGTAAGACGAGAAATCTCTTCAGCGATCGCATCCAGGCGTGCAGCAAGAGATTTAATGTGACCCTCTTGTCGAGCCGTACCTTCGCGTTGATCTGCAATTGCTCGAAGGGCTGCCGCAATTTTATCTTCTTCACTCTTAAGCGCTGCTTCAGCACTTGCTAGTTCTTCTGTCGAGTGAGCCAGATGTGCACGCGCAGTTTCAACACTTGCACGAAGCGCATTTTCTTCTTCGCGCAGAATCAGTGCCTCACGTTCGAGCGCTTCTGGATCACGTCCTGCATTGCGAGCTTCCTCGGCCTCTTCTGCTAAGAAGCGTGAACGTTCCTGAGCAAGTGATTGAGTTCCGCGGAACTTTTCACGAAGTGCTGAAAGTGAATAGAAGTTCTCTTGCGCTTGAATGAGTAGCGGGCTTTCAACTGCAGATTGCGCATCGAGAGACTCTTCACGACGACGAGTTGTTTCGAGCTCTGCTTCCACTTCAGACCGGCGAGCGCGTAATGCGGTCTCATCTGCAACTTCGGCATCAAGGGTCTTTGATAAATTAATAAAGTCATCAGCTAGAAGTCGCAACCTGGCATCACGTAGATCGGCTTGAATCGTTGCAGCTTTCTTTGCAACCTCTGCCTGCTTACCCAATGGGCGGAGCTGGCGACGAAGTTCAACGGTGAGATCTTGAACGCGTGCAAGGTTTGCCTGCATCGAGTCGAGCTTGCGTAGCGCCTTCTCTTTACGCTTGCGGTGCTTAAGCACGCCTGCAGCTTCTTCGATGAATCCGCGGCGCTCTTCAGGAGTTGCCATCAAGATCGCATCAAGCTGACCTTGGCCAACGATCACGTGCATTTCGCGACCGATACCCGAGTCACTGAGCAACTCTTGAATATCTAGAAGTCGAGACGCTTCGCCATTAATTTGATATTCGCTTTGGCCGTTGCGGAAAAGTATGCGCGAAATAGTTACTTCGCTAAATTCAATTGGCAGTGCACCATCTGAGTTATCAATCGTCAATGAAACTTCTGCACGGCCTAGTGGAGCACGCCCTGAAGTTCCGGCGAAAATTACATCCTCCATCTTTCCGCCGCGAAGTGACTTTGCTCCTTGCTCGCCCATAACCCAAGTAAGGGCATCGACGACGTTAGATTTTCCAGAGCCATTGGGTCCAACCACACAGGTGATGCCAGGTTCGAGGTGAAGAGTCGTCGTTGAGGCAAAGGACTTAAAGCCCTTGAGGGTCATACTCTTCAGATACACGTGGGTAAACCTATCGGTTTATGCGCTCAATTTTTCGTAGGCACTACGGGCCGCGGCTTGCTCGGCTTCACGCTTACTTTTTCCTTCACCTTGCGCAATTTCGACTCCTCCGACCACAGCGGTGGCGGTGAAGGACTTATCGTGATCTGGGCCGCTTTCAGTAACTACATACTCGAGGGTTCCCTTACCGAGAGATGCAACGAGCTCTTGTAGGGCAGTTTTTCCATCGAGACCCGCACCCTTAGCCATCGCGTCCTCGAGGGTACTTTTGATAAGACGCTGGACAACGCTGGATGCTGTTTCAAATCCGCAATCAATGTAGATCGCGCCTATCAACGCCTCTAGCGCATCGCCCAATAATGAATTCTTGTCACGACCATTTGTGACTTCTTCGCCCTTTCCAAGGCGGATGTACTTTCCAAGTTCCAGTGTGCGAGCAATATCTGCCAACGCACGCATATTTACTATTCCAGAACGAAGTGGAGATAGCCGACTCTCATCTAAATCGGGATAGCGAAGATAGAGCTCTTCAGTAACAACGAGTCCAAGAACTGAATCTCCCAGAAACTCTAAGCGCTCGTTGGTTAGCGTTGAACCATTTTCATGAGCAAACGAACGGTGAGTTAATGCTAACTCGAGGAGTTGTGGATCAACCTCAACGCCAAGTGCTTTCGAGAGTTCAGGGAACAGAACAAGCCTTCGATCAGATGTCTATAACTTGGCGGCGGTTATATGTACCGCATGTTGGACATGCTGTGTGCTGCAACTTTGGTTGCTGGCACTGTGGGCAATTTGCAAGAGCTGCGGCAGTTGTCTTCCACATGCTTCGACGTGAACGTGTCTTCGAACGAGACATCTTTCGCTTTGGTACTGGCACGAGGTAAACCGTCCT
>JAIXYD010000087.1 GCA_027490415.1 Streptomycetaceae bacterium | reverse complement strand
GCGAATTTCTGGAAGGTGAGATAGCCTAGAAGCGATGACATCAAAAGATCTTGTCCTAGAGAGCGCTTCCGATCGCACCATTCGGTTCGAGCGCGATGCTCTCGTGTTTATGGATCAGCTCTATGCAGCTGCACTTCGATATACGCGCAATCCAGAAGATGCGCGCGATCTTGTTCAAGACACCTATATGAAGGCATTTACTTCATTTCATCAATTTGAAGAAGGCACAAACTTACGCGCCTGGCTGTATCGCGTTCTCACTACAACATTTATCAATTCATATCGGAAGAAACAGCGCCAACCACTTATTGCCAATAATGAGTTAGAAGATTGGCAGATTGATCAAGCACAGAGCCATACAAGTGATCTTGGAAAGTCTGCCGAAGTTGAGGCGCTGGAAAACCTTCCAGATAGCGACATCAAGAATGCGTTACAAGAGCTTCCAGAAGAGTTTCGCATGGCTGTCTATTTGGCAGATGTAGAAGGGTTCTCGTATAAGGAGATTGCCGAGATTGTTGGCATCCCAGCAGGAACAGTGATGTCTCGCCTCCATCGTGGACGCAAATTGCTTCGCGAAAAATTGGCAGATTATGCACGCGAACTTGGTTACTCCACGGGCACTGCAGATTCCAAAAATGCGAAGGAGGACGAGTCATGAGTCTCTTCGGCGCAGAACGTATCGGATGTCCTGAAGTCCTTGCATCACTTGTCTTCATTATTGAAGATGCAATTGAACAGGTTGAACGCCCCGAAGAGGTTCGTAACCATATAAATCTCTGCCCTAACTGTTCTCGCCAACTAGAGCATGAGCAATTAACACATACGTTTTTAGTCGATGCCCTGCGCAGATCCTGCACAGAGAAAGCGCCATCTAGTCTTTATGAAAGCATCCATAATCAACTCGTATCCGCCCAGGCAAATACCGAAGTGGTTACAACTTTTTCAATGACAGAAATCTCCATTGAAATAGATGAATTCGGCAATGTCGAACATCGTGAGATCCAGATCGAACAGACACACGTCCAGCACATTAATTTCGATGATGGATTACCCGGAGGAAAGATTTAATGAAGCCGGCAGAAGAAGTCATCGGGGCTGTCGGGCTTTCGACAATGGTTGTACGGCCAGGTGATACCTGCGTAGCAATGGGAATTTCAGATCTACCGATTTTGGCCAGCTCTCACATCATGCACTCTATGGAGAGTGCAAGCGTCACTGCGCTCATTGATTACCTTGAGCCTGGTGAAACCACTGTCGTGGAAAAGTTTGAGATCACCATGATTGATTCAGTGGGAATTGGTGCAGAGGTTCGTTGCACTGCCCGCTGTATTGATGTGGATGGCCGAGAGCTTCACTTTCTCTGCGATCTGTACGACGGTGAGCGACACATTGCTCAAGGTGTAATAAAGAGAAAGGCGGTGGAGCGAGTTTCTTACCTCGCGCGCACCGCCGCTCAATCTCTAATCAATTAACTGCTTAATCTCATTCATCATCACTGTGTGCAGAGAGCACACCATTCAAAAAGAGATCAGATTTATTTCTTTGTTGCCCAGAAGATCTCTGCAATTTCATCGATCTTTGCGATCAATGAATCTGCAACAGCAACATCTTGGGTTCCCTTTGTACCTGCAGCACCTGCAAGCTTTGTCGCCTCGTTAAAGAGTGAGTGCAACTGTGGGTATGCCTCGAAGTGTGGGGCCTTGAAGTAATCAGTCCAGAGAACCCAGAGGTGCTCTTTGACCGCATGTGAACGCTCTTCTTTGATTGCTACAGAGCGGGAACGGAAATCAGGATCTGTATTTGCTGCATATTTTTCCATGCAAGCCTTTACAGAGAGAGCTTCGATACGTGCCTGAGCTGGGTCATAAACGCCGCATGGAAGATCGCAGTGTGCGTAGACGGTAATTGTGGGCTTAAAGATGTTTTTCATGTGTGGCAGACTACCGCGCGTGAGACTTTTTAGCACAGTGAAGGTGGATGGCCTCTCGATGGCCCCGGTATTTATTCCTGGCGACGTGCTCTACGTGCGCTGGTTTTCGCGCAAGGGAGCCAAGGCCTCCTCGCTGAAAGTTAACGACATCGTTATTCTCGAACGCGATGAGCAGCCAGGAGTTTTTTACATTAAACGGATTGTCCAGATCGCAGCCGAAGGAATCTGGTGCAAGAGCGAAAATCCCAAGGGGACTGATTCGACAACGTGGGGATGGCTTCCACCTCATTCAGTGAAAGCAAAGCACCTCTTTAGAATTAAGAAAGCAAAGCGCGACGAGAAATAAAGCGATCTGAAAAACTCGCAGTTAACAAGTCACACTGCGCGTAAGTCAGCTAATTAGCGTGTAAAAGCCTCATACATCAACGCTTTAGCTTCTTCTTCGTGCAAGTGGTGGTTTCCTGTTGCAGGTGATGCTGTTGCACGACGTGAAACTCGACGCAGTGTGCGAGATCCGAATCCGTGACCACCATGTGCTTCTGAAGTACGCATTGCAATATATGACCACGGTCCTTGGTTTGCAGGTTCATCTTGTACCCACAAGAGATTTGCATTTGGATGCGCGGCAGCGACTTCTTGCATCTCAGCAATTGGAAGTGGATAGAGAAGTTCTACACGTGCAATTGCAGTGGTGTGCTCTCCGAGGCGATCACGTTCTGCAACGAGATCGTGATAAATCTTTCCTGAACAGAAGATGAGACGAGTTGCATTCTGAACCTTCTCATCTGCAATTACCGGACGGAATGTTCCTGATGTGAAATCTCCAAGTGAAGATGCTGCAGCCTTAAGGCGAAGCATTGACTTTGGAGTAAAGACAACCATTGGGCGTCGAGTTGGGTTGGCGATATGCCAGCGCAACAAGTGGAAATACGACGCTGGGCTAGAAGGTTGCGCCACGGTCATATTCTGTTCGGCACACAGTTGAAGGAAGCGCTCAATACGTGCTGATGAGTGATCTGGTCCTTGTCCTTCATAACCATGTGGAAGTAGAAGGACAACCGATGAACGCTCGCCCCACTTCTGCAAGGCTGAAGATACAAATTCGTCAATGATGGTCTGAGCTCCATTGGCGAAGTCACCAAATTGACCCTCCCACATCACGAGAGCTTCTGGGCGAACTACTGAATAGCCATATTCAAAGCCCATTGCTGCGTACTCGGAAAGGAGTGAGTCGACAACAAAGAATTGATTCTCATCTTTGATCAGTGCGCGAAGTGGTGTCCACTCCTGACCGTTCTCTTTATCAATTACTACTGCGTGACGATTACTAAATGTTCCGCGGCGTGAATCTTGCCCAGCAATGCGGATTGGGTGACCGGCCTTAAGCAATGAACCGAATGCAAGAAGTTCACCCATAGACCAGTCGATCGTTCCATCGTTGAGCATCTCCACACGCTTTTGCAATTGTGGAAGAAGTTTTGGATGGACACTAAATCCTTCAGGAACTGCAATTTGTGTAGCAGCAATCTCTCGCGCTTCACTTTCTGTGATTGCAGATGCAACTGCCTCGGCTGCAACCGCAACAGGAACCTTGAAATTCTCATCATGCTCTGGCACGTGGTTGTTTACAGATGCAAAGACAGCCTCAAGTTGGTTCTGATAATCAGTTGCGATCTCTTCAGCTTCTTGCGGAGTGATATCTCCACGTCCAACGAGTGCTTCGGTGTAAAGGGTACGAGTTGAACGCTTTGCATCAATGAGTTTGTACATCATTGGCTGTGTGAAGCTTGGCTCATCGCCTTCGTTATGTCCACGACGACGGTAACAGACCATGTCAATCACTACATCTTTGTGGAATGCCTGTCGATATTCGAATGCAATTCGAGCAACGCGAACACATGCCTCTGGATCGTCACCGTTCACATGGAAGACAGGCGCGGAAATAATCTTCGCCATATCGGTTGAATAACGCGAGGTGCGTGATGCATGAGGAGAGGTTGTAAATCCAACTTGGTTATTGATCACAATGTGGATAGTTCCACCGGTGCGATATCCGCGAAGTTGTGAGAGCTGAAGAACTTCAGCATTTACACCTTGTCCGGCAAATGATGCATCGCCATGGAGAAGGATTGGTAGAACAGAGAATGCATCTTTGATGTTGAGGCGATCTTGCTTAGCGCGAACAATGCCCTCGAGAACTGGGTTTACCGCCTCAAGGTGTGAAGGGTTTGCAGCGAGATAAATCTTGGTTGTTGCACCAGATTCAGCTGTGAATACTCCTTCTGTACCCAAGTGGTACTTCACATCGCCTGAACCATGAACTTCGTTTTCGGCGTAGTGACCTTGGAACTCTTGGAAGATCTGTCCATAAGACTTGCCAGCGATATTTGCCAACATGTTCAAACGTCCACGGTGTGGCATTCCGATACAGACTTCATCAAGTCCACGTTCAGCCGCTGCCGAAATAATTGCATCAGTCAAAGGAATAACAGATTCGCCACCTTCAAGCGAGAAGCGCTTTTGGCCAACGAACTTGGTCTGCAAGAACGATTCAAATGCTTCAGCGCTATTGAGCTTGCGCAAGATGCGGAGCTGTTCGTCACGTTCTGGCTTTGTAAATCCGATTTCGACATGCTCTTGTATCCACTTGCGCTCTGCAGGATCAGAGATGTACATGTATTCAATTCCGATTGAACGGCAATAAGAGTCGCGCAGAATTCCGAGAATGCTGCGAAGCTTCATAAACTTCTTGCCACCAAAGCCACCTGTTGCAAATTCGCGATCAAGATCCCACAGAGTTAATCCGTGAGTGACGACATCAAGGTCTGGATGTGATCGCTGCAAGTATTCCAGCGGATCAATATCGGCCATCAAGTGACCGTATGTGCGGTATGCGTGAATGAGTTGCTGTACACGAGCGGTCTTGTTGATCTCTTCGTCGCGTGAGAAATCAAAGTCAACAGCCCAACGAATAGGTTGGTATGGAATACGAAGTGCTGTAAAGATCTCATCGTAGAAATCATCTGCACCGAGTAGAAGTTCGTGAAGGCGGCGTAGGAAATCACCTGAAGTCGCGCCTTGAATAATGCGGTGATCGTAAGTACTTGTCAAAGTAATAACTTTGCTAATTGCATTACGCGCAATTGTTTCTTCGCTAGCGCCCTGGAACTCAGCTGGGTAATCCATCGCACCAACGCCAATAATTAAGCCCTGGCCTTGTACTAGACGTGGAACTGAGTGAACCGTTCCGATTGTTCCTGGATTTGTGAGCGAGACTGTGGTTCCAGCGAAATCTTCAACAGTGAGTGTGCCACTGCGTGCTTTAGCAACTGTTGATTCGTATGAAGCCCAGAACTGTCCGAAATCAAGAGCTTCACAGCCCTTAATTGATGGGACAAGGAGTTGACGTGAACCATCTGGCTTTGCGAGATCGATTGCGATTCCAAGGTTGATATGTGTTGGACGACCAATCGCTGGCTTTCCATCTGCTTC
>JAIXYD010000113.1 GCA_027490415.1 Streptomycetaceae bacterium | reverse complement strand
TTTTCTCGTTTTCACGAATGAGGGCATCTTTAATTGAGGTTGTCCGGATGTACCAGGATGGTTGCGCGTAATAGATAAGGGCTGTGTGACAACGCCAGCAGTGTGGATATGAATGCTCATACTGAAGATGCTTGTAGAGCACGCCGCGAGATTTGAGTTCCTTTACAAGAGGCTTATCGGCATCTTTAAAGAAGAGTCCACCAACAAGTGGAACTTCTGGCAGAAATGTTCCGTTTGGAGCAATCGGATTAACAACGGGCAACCCGTAACTGCGACAGACCTGTAAATCATCTGCTCCAAATGCGGGGGCTTGGTGCACTAGGCCGGTTCCGTCCTCGGTGGTGACGTAGGTGGCAAGAACAACAAAATGTGAATCTGGAATTTCGATAAGGTCCAGCGGACGAGAGTACGTAACTCGCTCAAGTGAGGATCCCTTGAAAGTCTTGAGAATTTCGACATTGCCAATCAAGCTGCTTACGAGTGCCTCAGCAACGATGAGAACTTCACTTACCTCTTCATGGGTTACTCGGGCTGCTACATAATCAACATCAGGATGAACCGCAATTGCTGTATTTGAAACTAACGTCCATGGAGTTGTTGTCCATACGAGTAGTGATGCTTTGAGATCAACTAATTCGCCAGATGTAATTGGAAAACGGATAAAGACAGAAGGATCTGTGACAGTTTCATATCCTTGCGCTAACTCGTGATCTGATAGTCCAGTGCCGCATCGCGGACAGTACGGTGCCACCCGGTGATCTTGTACAAGTAGACCCTTCTTCCAAATCTCCTTCAGTGACCACCAGACGCTCTCGACATACTCGGGAGACATAGTCCAATACGCTTGATCGAAATCAACCCAGAAACCCATGCGCTCTGTCATGGTTGTAAATGCGTCTACATGTCGTGTGACAGATTCTCGACACTTATCGTTAAAGGGAGCTATGCCAAACTTTTCGATATCTCCCTTACCTGAAAATCCCAACTCTTTCTCAACTGCAATTTCAACAGGAAGGCCGTGGCAATCCCACCCAGCTTTTCTTGTAACGTACTTACCCTTCATCGTGTGAAAACGCGGAAAGACATCTTTAAATACGCGGGCTTCGATGTGGTGTGTACCCGGCATTCCATTGGCAGTCGGTGGTCCCTCATAGAAAGTCCACGGGGTTTGACCCTCGCGGGCAGTCAACGATCTTTCGAAGATTGATTGGTCAGCCCACAGTGCAAGGATTGAGTGCTCCATCGCAGGCAGGTCAATCTGGGCTGCGAGTGGGCGAAATTGTGAGCTCATGAGGGTGCCGAGTCTAATGCAGGGCACTTCACCTGCCGCAATCGGCGCCTGCACATTCGGCGTAGCAATATTTGAGCCGATACAACGAGTGGCATATTTGGTAGAAGTCGAAAAAGCGCATAAGGTGCGCGGCGTGTCAGCAAAAAAGGTAGTCAAGAAGGCGGCGAAGGCAGCGAAGGCAGCGAAGAAAGCCCCTGCTAAGAAAGTCCCTGCCAAAAAGGCCCCCGCCAAGAAAGCTGCAGTAAAAACGGTGAAGAAGATCGCTAAGAAAGCACCAGCAAAGAAAATTGCAAAGAAAACTCCAGCTAAAAAAATTGCCGCAAAAGTTCCTGCCAAGGCTCCAATCAAGAAGAGTGCACCAGGTCGACCTTTCCCATCGAAGGCTGGAAAACCAACTCTGACTGTTGATGAAAAATCTCAGACAGTATCTGTTGCCACAGTTGTTGCTCCTGTTGCAGCACCGGTTGTTGAAGAACGTCGCCTTGTAATGCCACCTCCACCACGGCCTGTAAAGAGTGGAAAGAAAGTGGCACCACTGAAGCCGATCAAATCTGCTCCAACTCCAGTGACTGCAGCTGCGGGTGAGACTCCGTGGAGTGCAGCAGAGCTTAAAGCTATTCGAATAGAACTAACTAAAGAATTGATGCGCCTCAAGCAGGAGCTCGAGTCAATTGAAGCAGAGATGGAAGAGCTGATTGCAGATTCTGGCGAAGGTGCTGGAGATGATCAGGCGGACTCTGGTACCAAGACTTTCGAACGTGAACATGAGATGTCCCTTGTCATTAATGCGCGTGACATGGTTCTGCAGACAGAACGTGCGTTGGAGCGTATCGATAGCAAGAACTATGGAAATTGTGAAGATTGCTCAAACCCAATTGGTAAAGAGCGCCTGCAAGTGTTTCCACGAGCAACTCTTTGCATGATTTGCAAGCAGAAAGAAGAGCGACGCTAAAGGTGCCTCTGGCAAGACTTACTCATCACTGGCAACGCCTCTACTTTCTTGCAGCATTCATTTGGTTGATTGATTACTCCACAAAGGTATGGGCTCTTAATAATGTGAGCCAAGTGCAACCGATTAAAGTAATTGGATCCATTCTCCAACTTCGATTGGTCTTTAATCCAGGCGCTGCATTTAGTTTCGGCACGAGCTTTACCTTTATCTTCACAATCCTCGCCATTCTCGCCGTTGCTGGAATTGCCTACTACGCAATCAAGATTGCGGATGCGCGTTGGGCAGCGGTTCTGGGACTAGCTTTAGGTGGAATTGTTGGAAATCTCACCGATCGAATTTTTAGAGAACCCTCTATATTCAACGGACACGTGATTGATTGGATTGAACTTCCGCGCTTTCCGGTATTTAACGTTGCGGATATGGCAATAGTCTTCGCAGCGTTACTATCAGTACTCTTAATCGCCAAGGAGATTCCTCCTTTTGCCCCAACAGGCGCGCAGAAGTAGTCGAGGAGAATCATGGCCAGAGAATTACGCACGCTAAGCGTTCCTGAGGGTGTCGCAGGAGAACGCATAGATAGCGCACTCGTTCGAGTCCTAGGACTATCCCGTTCTGCAATTGTGCGCTTGATTGAAGATGGCGATATCACTTGCGAAGGTAAGGCACTTGTTAAATCAGATCGCGTCATTGCCGCGCAGGTCATTGATGTCTTACTTCCTGAATCAATTGAGCGCGATCCAATTCCACTCACACCTTTAGAGGGGCTTGAAGTCGTCTATAACGATGACCACATTCTCGTCATCAATAAGCCAGTCGGATGTGCGGCACATCCAAGTCCAGGATGGCATGGACCGACTGTAGTAGGAGCGCTGGCTGCAGCTGGTTATACGATTTCAACTTCGGGAGCAGCTGAGCGCACAGGAATCGTCCATCGTCTCGATGTTGGTACCAGTGGCTTGATGGTTGTTGCAAAAACTGATCGAGCCTTTACCGTATTAAAGGAAGCATTTCGCACGCGAAGTGTTGACAAGACTTATCATGCTTTGATTCAGGGACATATTGATCCGCCAACGGGAACAATTGATGCACCGATAGATCGACATCCAAAAGTTGATCACCGTTTTGCAGTAGTAGCCGACGGTAAAGAGAGCATCACGCACTACGAACTTATCGAGTATTACCGAGCTGTCAGCATGGTCAAGGTTGAACTCGAAACAGGTCGCACACATCAGATTCGTGTCCACTTCAGCGCACTCAACCACCCGCTCGTCGGTGACACTACCTATGGTGCTGATCCAGTTCTAGCCAAGTCACTGCAGATGTCGCGTCCATGGCTTCACGCGAAAGAGTTACGTTTTGCCCATCCCATCACCGAAGAGCAGATGGAGTTCAAGGCTCCATATCCAGATGACCTTGAGGCTTGTCTGGCGTTGCTATCCGATGCTGTCATTCCTTAAGTGCTAATTTAGCCAGCCTATGAACGGCAATCCTTCAGATTCATTTGTGCATCTGCACGTCCACACCGAGTACTCGATGCTCGATGGCGCTGCGCGCGTTGGAGATTTAGTTGCTGAAGTTGCTCGCCAAGAAATGCCAGCAATCGCCATGACAGATCACGGAAATGTTTTCGGAGCATTTGATTTTTACAAGCAGGCGACAAAAGTTGGCGTTAAACCAATCATCGGCATTGAAGCCTATATCGCGCCAGAATCACGTCACGAAAAGAAGCGCGTGCAGTGGGCAAGTGGCGGTGAAGACGATGTGTCGGGTGGCGGTGCTTACACCCACATGACAATTTTGGCTGAGAACAACCAAGGCCTAGCAAATCTCTTTCGTCTCTCATCTCTTGCCTCTCTTGAAGGCTATTACTACAAACCACGCATGGATCGCGAACTACTCTCGCGATACGCAGATGGTCTAATCGCGACAACGGGATGTCCTGGCGGTGAAATTCAGACGCGACTTCGCATGGGAAATTATCGAGAGGCACTTCGAGCCGCAAGTGATTACCGAGATATCTTCGGTGCAGCCAACTTTTTTCTCGAAGTCATGGATCATGGCATCGATATCGAAAATCGCGTAAAGGCAGATCTCCTTAAACTCGGTAAAGAACTTAAGCTTCCGTTCCTTGCAACTAATGACCTGCACTACACATTCCATGAAGATGCGGCAGCACACGAGGCTCTTCTCTGTGTTCAATCAGGATCAACTCTGGCAGACCCTAAGCGCTTTAAATTTGATAACAGCGAGTTCTACGTAAAGACAGCTGCTCAGATGCGCGAGCTCTTCAAAGAGATTCCAGAATCGTGCGATAACACCCTTCTTATTGCCGAACGCTGTAACGTCACGCTGCGCGAAGGTGAAAATCTTTTACCTCAATTCGAGGTTCCAGCTGGCCAGACCGAAGATTCCTGGCTCAGAGCTCTCTCTCACGAAGGCTTGAAGAAACGGCTGGGAGATCGCACGACGCCAGAGCACATTGCTCGACTGGATTACGAACTCGACGTGATGATCAAAATGGGATTTCCAGGATACTTTTTAGTGGTTGCAGATCTCTGTTCGCATGCTCGTGAAGTCGGAATTCGTGTTGGCCCTGGTCGTGGATCGGCTGCTGGATCTCTTGTCGC
>JAIXYD010000136.1 GCA_027490415.1 Streptomycetaceae bacterium | reverse complement strand
TTCTGGAACCCTGAATTAACAAGGCCGGATGCAATCATTCCTGCGACGAAATATTGGCTAAATGTGACATTTGGCGCGATCGATTCCGAAAATACCGAACCGAAAATTGCCAAGAGAATAAGCGGAAATGCGATTGTAAAAACAACTGACTCACGTTGGCGCATAAATTGTCTGATCTCGATATTGCCACGCAAGAGACCAAGCTTCCACATGGATGGAGCTGAATCTCGCTTCACCTTGTTACGCATCTTCGCCCCCAATCATCTCGAGGTAGATGTCTTCAAGAGTCGCACGTTTAACAACGAGTTCCGGAACTTCGCCGCCGAAACGTGCCGATAGTTCTGCCACAAATGCTGTTGGATGTGGTGCCTTCTCAATCCTGACAACTCCATTTTCACGCCAAGAGACCTGGGCCAGGGATGTTGCACGTCCTCCAAGTTCGGCAGGAGTTGAGACTTCAATAATCTGCCCCTTATTGATAACGGCTACACGATCTGCAAGAGCTTCCGCTTCATCCAAATAATGTGTAGTCAGCAAGATGGTGCGACCCTCGTCTTTGAGAGTGCGAATGAGGGACCAAAAATCGCGGCGAGCTTTGGGATCAAATCCAGTAGTCGGTTCATCAAGAAAGAGAAGTTCGGGGTTTCCGATAATCCCAAGTGCGACATCTAAACGTCGACGTTGTCCACCTGAGAGCGTACGAACCAGTGCACCCTGCTTCTCACGCAATCCAACAGCATCGATTACTTCTTCGGCATCTCGCGGGTTCGAGTAATAATGTGAGAAGTGTTTGATGCTCTCGGCAACGGTGAGATCGCCCGCATCATTACTTGTTTGCAGAACAATTCCAATTCGATTGCGCCACTGGCGTGCAGAGAGTCCACCGACAGCTGGATCGGTATCAAGCACCTTTACATCCCCGCCATCGCGACTTCTAAAACCTTCGAGGATCTCAACAGTGGTTGATTTTCCTGCGCCATTTGGACCTAAGAGGGCGAATATCTCGCCTCGTTGGACGCTCAGATCTACGCCATTGACTGCAGCGAGTTCGCCATAGAACTTTCTGAGCCCTTTGACCTCAATCACCTGGTTCACAAGTGTCACTGTGCCACATTGGAGGCAAAAGTGCGAGAAAATGGAATATGAGTCCGCGTCGCAACTATCCCAAGAAACGTAAGTCAGGGGGTGGCGGAGCCAGCGATGACTATCGTGAGATAAATCCCTCAAATCAAAGTTTTGAAGATGCTGAGGATGGATTGTGGATTGTTAGACAGCTCACTGGCTCAGGTGCAACAAAACCATATCGCTGCCCGGGTTGTGATCAACTTATTCCGATGGCAACTCCACACACAGTGGCATGGCGAGATGGTGAAGAAGATCTACGACGTCATTGGCATAACGTCTGTTGGAGCAAGCGGCTGCATCGCAGACCAAAGAATTTTTAAGTTTTAACCCAATCTACCTTTTAAGATTTTATTCACGCGAACAATGAGTTTGTCATTTCCTGCTGTACGTCTAAACGATGTAAATGCAAGAGGAAGATAGAAGCGCGTACGAACCACACTCCTTGCATAGGTAAACTCGAGAATTCCTTCTGGGCCATGGATGCGGCCATAACCACTATCTTTCACGCCACCAAATGGAATGGACGCAACCGCCGCAAATGCAATCACAGAATTGATCGAGACCATTCCACATGCAAGTGATCGCGCAATCTTCTTGCCGTTGCGCTTTGACCAGACTGAAGCACCAAGTCCATATCGGGATGCATTTGTAAGCGCAATCGCCTCTTGCATCGTAGCCACACGGTTAATTACTAGAGTTGGCCCGAAAGTCTCCTCCGTTATTGCAGTGGAGTCTTCTGGGACATCTGCGATGATGACAGGATCAACATACGGTGCATGGACAGATTCCACGCCACCCATGAGCACTCGTCCACCCTTAGCGATTGCATCTTTGATATGTCTTTCAATGATTGCTATCTGTGTAGGCATTGTGGCAGGACCGTAATTTCCAATACCTGGTTCACCAGGTTTGATTGCTGCAGCAATTCGAAGACAATGCTCAATAAACTCTTCAGCTACGTCTTGATGAACATATACGCGCTCAGCGCCAATACAAGTCTGTCCAGCATTAGACATAGCTGACCAGATTGTTGCATCCGCTGCTCGCTTGAGGTCTGCATCTCGATCAACGATCACAGGATCTTTTCCACCGCATTCCAGAATTACTGGGGTCATAGAGAGAGCGCACGTTGCTGCAACTTTCTTCGCAGTTGCAGTTGATCCGGTGAATGCCAACTTATTGACACCACTTTCACATAAATACTTTCCTGTCTCGCCCAGACCAGTGACGCAGATGAAAACGTCATTGAGTCCAGTGGCTTCTAAAAATGAATCTGCTAAAAACTTTCCAACAGCGGGTGTGTACTCACTTGGCTTGAAAACAACTGTGTTTCCCGCTGCGAGTGCATAAGAAATAGAACCCATTGGAGTGAACACGGGATAGTTCCAGGGTCCAATTACTCCAACAACACCCAATGGTGAACGTTCAACTGTGGCTGACATATTTGCCATAAGTAATCCAGGCGAACGGTGTGAGGTTCGAAGTACTTCCTCTGCCTGGCGAGCAGCCCAACCCAAATGAGCAAGTGCAAGAGACGCTTCAAGAGTGGCATCGCTTATTGGCTTTCCCGTTTCAAGTGAAACTATCTCAACTAAATCATCAAGGTTTTCGAGCAAGTAGCTATTCCATTGCAGCAGCGCTTTCTTTCTGCCTTTGAAATTAAGGGCTTGCCAAAATGGTGCAACTTCGCGGGCACTTGCCACCGCCGCATCAACATCTTCGTTCGAGGAAAGTGCGTGCTGACCAATACTTAAGCCTGTCACGGGATTGTAGGAATCGAATGTGCTCATAGGTAAAGACTAGACTGGGCTCTATGGCGCAACCAATCCGTCCGAGCACAGTGTTGCCGGCAATTCGAACCCCATTTACTGTGACAACGGCAGATGGTCAGACTTTAGTGGGCGAAGTTGCCGCGCCAATTGATGGGAACCTATCTCGAGCGGTGCTAATGCTTCATCCCAACCCGGCGGGTGGGGGGATGATGGATTCACATATCTACAAGAAGGCCGCAAACAGACTTCCTGCAATGACAGGAATTACCATCGTTCGATTTAACACTCGTGGAACAACGAGTGACGCTGGCACTAGCACTGGAACTTACGACAATGGAGATAGTGAAAAATTCGATGTCGAAGCGATGATTAATTACTGCTTTGATCAGTTGAAGATAGAAGAACTCTGGGTCTG
>JAIXYD010000050.1 GCA_027490415.1 Streptomycetaceae bacterium | reverse complement strand
TCGGATCAGGGATCCGTTCTCACAGTGGAGCTTTAGCAAAACTTTCAGTGCATTTGTAACTGGTGGCGGGTGAAGGATTTGAACCTTCGAAGGCAGAGCCGGGGGATTTACAGTCCCCTCCCATTGGCCGCTCGGGCAACCCGCCATGTGTAACACATGAGGAAAATTTCTTTTCCTAGCCTTGTAGTGCTGGCGTATCCTAACAAAGAGGCGGGATTCCGACCAATTCCCAATCTGGGCTGAGCCTCGTAGACTGTGCAAATGAGTACAAATATTGACTGGGATTCAATCCATAACCTTGCAAAAGATGCGATGAAAAAAGCATATGCCCCTTATTCAAAATTTCCCGTAGGCGTTGCTGCCCTCGTCGATGATGGTCGACTTATCAGTGGTGCGAACGTTGAAAATGCCAGCTACGGATTAGGTCTTTGCGCAGAATGCTCACTCGTTAGCGCACTCACAATGTCCGGAGGCGGGCGGCTAGTAGCAATCGTGTGTGTCGATGCTGATGGAAATTTCTTAGCTCCATGCGGTCGTTGTCGCCAATTGATTTTTGAACACGGTGGAAATGATGCGCTCTTCATGACTCCCAAAGGCCCAGAAAAGATGAGTGCGATGCTGCCTTGGGCATTTGGGCCAGAAGATCTTAAGTAAATGACACTTTTGTTAAGTTCTGAGGTCATTGCCCGTGCGCCAAAAGTCTTGCTACATGATCATCTAGACGGTGGATTACGTCCACAAACAATGATTGATCATGCGTTGGCCAGTGGTTACACAAAACTGCCGAGCTATAACTCTGATGAACTAGCAACCTGGTTTGTTAATGCCTGCAGCTCAGGAACGCTAGAGCTCTACCTTGAGACCTTTGAGCACACGATCTCTGTCATGCAGACTAAAGAAGAGATTGAACGAGTGGCTCGTGAATGCGTACTTGATTTGGCTGCGGACGGAGTTGTGTATGCCGAGGTGCGAGGCGCACCTGAACTCTTCACTCGCAAAGGTTTAACCATTGACCAAGTCATCGAAGCAACGGTGGAAGGTCACAAGCAGGGAATGGCTGAAGCAAAGGCTGCCGGGCGTGAGATTCGCGTTGAAGTTTTGCTCTGCGCACTTCGCCAAAATAATTTCAGCGATGAAGTAGCCACCAAAGTTGTGAAATACAAAGGACGCGGTGTCGTTGGTTTTGATATCGCTGGACCAGAAGCAGGTTTCCCTCCAACAGACCACATCAAAGCATTCGAATATCTGCGCAACAATGGTGCTCACTACACGATCCATGCCGGTGAAGCTTTCGGCGTGGAATCAATTGCCCTTGCTGTCCGGGATTGTCACGCAGAACGCGTCGGCCATGGAATTCGCTTAATCGATGATATTGATTTCTCTTCTGGCACTCCGATTCTGGGCTCATTGGCTCAAGAAATCCTTGATCGTCAGATCTGCCTAGAGATGGCGCCAACATCTAATTTGCAGACAGGTGGCGCAGCATCGTATGAAACACATCAAATTGGTGTGATGAAGAAACTTGGTTTTAACGTCACGATTAATACAGATAACCGCCTCATGAGTGCAACATCGATGATCCGTGAGGTGACAGAGATTTCACGAGGATTCAGCTGGACAATCGATGATCTCCATGATGTTGCTCGTAATGCAATCATGAGCGCATTTATCTCAGAGGACGAAAAGCAAGATATTTACAAGAACCAGATCAAGGCACCATTTGCTGACCTAGGTGCCAAGTGATCGATTTTAAAGATCTAGCCACAATCGAAAATCCATATCCTGCCCTTAAAGAGTTACGCTCTTTTGGTAAGCCTATCTGGCATGAAGATCTCAATATGTTCTTAGCCGCAAAACATAGCGATGCCAATGATGTACTTCGCAATAAATCGTTAGGTCGTATCTTTGCACCGAAGACACCAGAGACAGAGTGGTTTGAGTTCAACTATCTTCACGCAGATTCGATTTTGGATAGTGAACCCCCTAAGCACACTCGCCTACGTTCATTGGTGGCTAAGGCATTTAATCGCCATCGCATTGAAGCCCTTCGCCCAGAGATTGAACGCTTAACCAATCAGCTACTTGATCGCATTGAAGAGCAAGATGGCGAGTTCGATGTCATCGCCGACTATGCAGAACCGCTACCCGTAAAGGTCATTGCTGCCCTTCTTGGTTTTCCAGATAGCGATGAGCACTTGTTGCGTCCGTGGTCGCAGGCGATCGTAAAGATGTATGAAGTAAACCCTTCGCAGACCCATAAAGATGAAGCGAAGAAGGCTGCTAAAGAATTTGCAGATTATGTGCATGGACTAATGCTGGAACGACTTGAGAAACCAGGTACGGATCTCATTACCGAACTCGCACAGGTTTCAGAATCTGGTGAAAAACTCTCTACTCATGAATTGATCGCCACATGCGTCCTTCTCCTTAATGCAGGACACGAGGCGAGCGTGAATGGTTTTGGTAATGGAATTGTCGCCGCATACCAACATCCAGATCAGTGGAAATTACTACAGAGCCAACCGGATCAAATTGCGGATACGGCAGTCGAAGAGTTCTTGCGCTTTGATGCCCCACTTCATTTCTTTGACCGTACAGCTACCGCAGATACCGAAATTGGTGGCGTTGTCATTAAAGAGGGCCAAAAGATCGTCTCACTTTTGGGGTCTGCCAACCGTGATGAAGATGTCTTTGTCGATAGCGATCAGATGGATCTGACTCGAAACCCCAACCCACATATTGGTTTCGGCGCCGGTATTCATTTCTGTCTTGGTGCGCCGCTGGCACGGCTAGAAATGGCGGTCTCAATACCTGCACTCTTTAAGCGATTCCCACAACTTGAATTAACATCTACCCCGGTTCGTCGTCCGACGTTCTCGCTACGAGGCTATGAATCTGTCATGGCAAAGGTGAAGTGAAAAAAAATGAAAAAGAATCTCATCCTTGATGTCGACACTGGAATCGATGACGCCTTTGCACTTTTATTTGCCGCTCGTCACCCTGAGATTAATCTATTGGGCGTTACCTGCGTGGATGGAAATACAAATCTGAAGCAGGTTGTCATTAACACTCTTAAAGTTCTTGATGCAGCCGGTGCGGCAAATATCCCAGTATCAAAGGGTGCAACGCGTCCACTTATTGATGAGCCACGTTATGCCGAATACATCCACGGCAGCGATGGACTTGGAGATCTCGGAACCCCCCTATCTACTCGTGCTCTAGATCCACGCCCAGCAGTTGAATTGCTTCGCGATCTTGTTGAAGGTGCCGATGGCCCTGTCACTCTTGTTCCACTTGCTCCACTTACAAATATCGCTCTCTTCTTACGTTCTTACCCAGAGACAGCGGCCAAACTAGAACGCATTGTTTTGATGGGTGGTTCAGCATCATCTGGAAATGCAACACCTGCTGCCGAATTCAACGTCTGGCATGATCCAGAGGCTGCAGCAATTGTCTTTAGCAGTGGTGTTCCGATCACTATGTATGGACTTGATGTCTTTATGGAGCCACGCGTGAGCGCTGCTCAAGCTGCAGCACTTATTGCAGAAGGTACAGACTGCACAACATTTGCTGGTCGTTTGATCGAGCACTTCATCAAGCAGGTTGGACACGATGTAACTCTCGGAGATTACGGCGCTGTTGCTGCTGCTATTCGCCCCGAACTAGCTACATATGAAACATTTAAGATTGTCGTTGATACAACATTTGGTCCAAGCCGAGGGCAGACATTGTGCGATCGCCGTGAATGGAAAGATGAAGAGCCGGAATCTACTCATGCTAAAGCGCCAGAGGTAAAGGTAGCGATGAAGGTAGATGTTCCAGCGATGATCTCGCTATGGCTGGAAACCATTTCATCTAAGTAATCGAAAAACTAAACCCCGATTGGGTGCCAGACAGTTTTATTTTCCATGAAGGCAAGTACTCGCTGAGGGCTTGCGCCATCTTTAAATGAAGAGATTCGCTTGAGGTTATCTGCACCAGCAATGCGAACTTCCTTCTCCAGCGTTGAGTTAAGTCCAGTTGCATCGATTCCATCGATATCCATATGTGAGGCTGCCCATGGAGCAAGCTCGGCTGCAGACCCAGTCAGGATGTTTACTACTCCCCCAGATACATCACTTGTTCCGATTGCTTCACTTAAGGTGATTGCGCTCAGCGGGTACTTCTCGCTGGCAATAACAACTGCTGTATTTCCACCTGCAAGTACCGGCGCTAAAGAGTGCACGAGTCCTAATAGTGATGGCTTAGCTGGGGCGAAGACAGCGACAACGCCGAGTGAATCAGGGATCGTGAAGTTATAGAAAGAGCCTGAGACGGCATTTGTTGAGCCGTAAATTGAACCGATCTTGTCACACCATCCGGAATACCAAACCCAAAGATCGATAGCTTCTTCAACCTGTTTCTTGGCAGCAGATGGTGTGAGGCCCTCAAGTGCGATTATTTCATCAACGAATTGCGCACTGCGTCCTTCCATCATCTCTGCGATGCGATAAAGAATCTGTCCGCGGTTGAATGCTGTTGCACCAGCCCAACCTGAGTGTGCATTGCGAGCAGCAACAACGGCGTCACGTAGATCCTTGCGGGAAGCCAATGATGGATTAGCAATGAACTCGCCCTTGGAGTCAGTGACTTCGTAGGTACGACCAGATTCGCTACGCGGGAAAGCTCCACCGATAAAGAGTTTGTAGGTCTTCTTTACATCAAGACGCATCGCACGTGATTTTGAGTTCGACATTACTTTGCTCCTTTCAAGTAAGCAGCAAGTCCGTGGCGTCCGCCTTCGCGTCCCCAACCAGATTCCTTATAACCACCAAATGGGCTGGCAGGATCAAATTTGTTAAACGTATTTGCCCAGATAACACCTGCGCGAAGATGTTTTGCTGTCCAAAGGATTCGTGAACCCTTATCAGTCCAGACACCAGCAGATAAACCAAATGGTGTGTTGTTGGCTTTTTCAATCGCCTCTTGTGGAGTTCTAAATGAGATGACAGAAAGTACTGGACCAAAAATCTCTTCACGTGCAATTCGGTGTGCTTGTGTGACGCCGGTAAAGAATGTTGGTGGGTACCAGAATCCCTTTGCAGGAATAGTGCAGGCTGCTGAGAATCGTTCTGCGCCTTCGGTATCGCCAGAGATCGCTAGCTCTGTGATTTTCTCTAACTGCTCACGGGAGTTGATGGCACCGATGTCGGTGTTCTTATCCAGTGGATCACCGAGGCGAATCTGAGACATGCGTCGCTTAAGTTTTTCAAGTAACTCATCTTGAATGTTCTCTTGCACGAGCAGACGAGAACCTGCACAACAAACATGTCCCTGATTGAAGAAGATGCCATTAACAATGCCTTCGACAGTCTCATCCAGTGGTGCATCTTCAAAAACGATGTTGGCACCCTTGCCGCCAAGTTCAAGAGTTAAACCCTTATCTGTACCCGCTACTGAGCGTGCGATCAGCTTTCCGACATCAGTGGAACCAGTAAATGCGATCTTGTTGATTCCTGGGTGGTTAACGATTGCAGCCCCTGTTGCGCCATCGCCTGTAACAATATTTACAACACCTGCTGGAAGTTCTGCTTGTTGGCAGACTTGAGCAAACAAAAGTGCAGTCAGTGGCGTTGTCTCTGCTGGTTTTAGTACAACACTGTTACCAGTGGCGAGTGCGGGTGCAACTTTCCATGCCAGCATTAACAGTGGGAAGTTCCAAGGAATAATCTGACCGACTACTCCATAAGGTTTTGGATTACTTCCAACGCCTGCATGCTCTAACTTGTCCGCCCAGCCTGCGTGATAGAAAAAGTGTGCTGCAGATAATGGGATGTCGATATCGCGAGTTTCACGAATTGGCTTTCCATTATCCATTGTTTCAAGAACTGCAAACTCTCGGGCGCGCTCTTGCATGATTCGTGCAATTCGATAGAGATACTTGCCGCGCTCTGATGGCGCCATCTTTGACCAGACCTTAAGACCTTCTTGGGCAGCCTTTACTGCCTTATCAACATCTGATTTTTCTGCATAAGCGATCTTTGCCAATACTTCTTCGGTCGCAGGATTAATCGTTGTAAATGTTTTGCCGCCCTTAGGTGCTACGAATTTGCCACCGATAAAGAGTTTGTAGACAGGATCAATCGTGACGATCGCCTTTGATTCAGGAGCGCTGGAGTATTCGAATGTCATTGTGGTTTCCTTAATCTCGCCTAATCCAACGTCACGTAATTTGCTCCGCCATAATGGCCAGAGGTGAGTTTTTGTCTCTGCATCAGGAGATCATTAAGCAGAGCACTTGCCCCGATTCTAAACAACTCTGGGTTGAGCCATTCATCGCCTGCTGTCTCTTTCACAAGAACAAGTTGTTTAATTGCATCCTTCGTTGTTCGGATTCCGCCAGCAGGCTTTACTCCGATACGAACTCCGGTCATCTGATGAAAATCACGGACCGCTTCAAGCATGACAAGAACTACTGGGGCAGTTGCAGCTGGTGCGACTTTGCCGGTGCTCGTCTTAATGAAATCCGCGCCCGCAGCCATAGCGAGAAAGCTTGCCTTGCGAACATTGTCATAAGTGACAAGTTCACCGGTCTCGAGAATGACCTTGAGGTGGGCCTTATCCCCGCATAGCGATTTAATGTAAACGATTTCACTAAAGACCTTTTCGAGATCTCCAGATAAAAAAGCTCCGCGATCGATAACCATGTCTATCTCTGTTGCGCCGTTAGCGATCGCATCTTTTGTATCACGCTCTTTAACTTCAAGGGATGCGCGTCCAGATGGAAAAGCTGTCGACACGGCAGCGACGGGAATATCGTGGCCACCACTTTCATCTAAATGTTTGCGTGCAACGCTGACCATGTCGTTGTAAACACAGATTGCACCAACATGTGGAACGCTCGGATCTGTTGGATCTGGACGAATCGCTTTATTGCAAATCGCTTTTACTTTTCCGTCGGTATCTGCACCTTCAAGGGTTGTTAAATCGATCATGCTAATAGCCATATCGATCGCCCACTTTTTGCTCGCAGTTTTAATGCTTCGAGTGGCAAGCATTGCAGCGCGAGCATCAGCACCTACTTGATCAACGGGAGACAGAGTTTTCAGAAATCCCTTGATCGAAGAAAGAGAGCCATCGGTGAGAGCTCCGGCAGTTGTAACCATGCGCTTATCTTAACCTCGTAGCCTCTTACTGAGAAGTCCCTTTTTAGTTAAACTCACGTGTATGAAGCCAACTCCCATAATTCTCGATTGCGACCCTGGTCACGATGATGCACTTGCCATGATTTTGGCAGCCTACAACCCAGCAATTAATCTCTTAGCAATCACGACTGTCTCTGGAAATGGAATTATTGCAAAGGTCACCGCGAATGCGCTCTCAATCTGCGCTCTTGCAAAGATTAGCGTTCCGGTTGCCGAAGGTGCCGGCAACGCAATTCTTGGATACATCGAAGCCGCAACAGATATTCATGGAGAGACAGCACTCGACGGTGCTCCACTTCCTCCACCTGCTTTCGAGCTTGAAAAAATTTCTGGCGTCGATTTGATTGCAAAGGTAGTTCGCGAACATCCTGAAAAAGTAACTCTTGTTGCGACAGGACCGCTGACAAATATTGCTCTCTTTCTCAAGCTCTACCCAAACCTTCGTGGAAACATTGCAGAGATCGTATTCATGGGTGGTAGTGCATCTCGCGGTAACCGCACACCATATGCAGAATTCAACATTTGGATGGACCCTGAGGCAGCCGATGTTGTTATGAAGTCAGGAATTCCGCTGACAATGTGTGGCCTAGATGTCACTCACCAAGCCCTAGTTACCAAGCCAATTTTCGCCAAGCTTGAAGCGATGGGTACTGACCTTTCAAGAACGGTGATCGGATTACTCAAGTTCTTTGCCTCAACCTATAACGATGTCTTTGAGATGCCAGATCCACCGTTGCATGATCCAGTTGCCGTAGCGCTCCTGATTGATCGTAGCGTCGTGAAAACTCGCAGATCGAACGTTGAGATTGAACTCAATGGAAAATTTACACGAGGTGCAACCGTTGTTGATATCTACAATCGAAGTGGATCAGCAACAAATGTTGATGTCGCTCTCGAATTAGATTTTGATAAGTTCTGGTCGATGATGCTTGATGCAGTAGAGAAAGCCGGCAAAGCTTAATTTACTGCTCGGCCATTTTCCTTATCGAAGGCAATGATTTCGCGTAGGGCATCAATTGATGTGTTGAGCAAGATATCAAGTGGTGGCATTGGCTCTTTCGCGTGAACCATCATGACCCCACCAGCACGAACTCTTAGCATTGATGCGATTACAAAGAGGGCTGATGCTTCCATCTCAGAACAGATTGCCCCACCAATCTCCCACGCCTTCCAACGGTTAAGAAGATCTGCAGCAACTCCCATGCGCTCTGGCTCATGTTGGCCGTAGAAAGAATCCTTTGATTGTGTAATTCCGATGCGATAGCGAGCATTGTTCTTCTCCGCTGCGCGCTTGAGTGCCATGACCAAATCGATATCTGCAACGGCTGGGAATTCGATAGGCATGTAATGTTTAGATGTTCCTTCATCGCGAATAGCGGCAGAGATAATGGCAAGCTCGCCTGAGACGCTATCTGGCTGAATATGTCCTGAAGTACCTACGCGAATAAAGGTATCTGCGCCCACGCGAACGAGTTCTTCTAGTGCAATCGCAGCAGATGGACATCCGATGCCTGTCGAAGTTACCGAAACTTTTACACCATCAAGATAACCGGTGTAGGTGTTGTACTCACGATTACTCGCAACATGAACTGGGTTATCAAAGAGAGCAGCTATTGGCTCACAACGTCCTGGATCGCCAGGCAAGAGAACATACTTTCCAACATCACCCTTTTTTAACTGGATGTGATACTGCTTCTCATCGTTAAGCATTCTGATCTCCCTTAATTAGTTCACGTACAGCTAATACTGCAGTCTCAATCAGTGGCTCAAGTGAACCTAGTTCGCCTTCACCGTGCATCACCATAATCCCACCAGCACGCACTCGAAGCATAGAAGCAACGACGAACAATGTAGAGGCCTCCATCTCAGAACAGATTGCTCCACCAATCTCCCATGCCTTCCAGCGATCAAGCAGACGTTGCGTAACTCCAGAGTGCTCAGGCTCGACCTCACCGTAGAAAGAATCCTTAGATTGTGAAATACCCACACGATGTGCCAAGCCTTTTACTGTTGCAGCCTTGCGAAGCGCCTGAACTACTTCATAGTTGGCAACGGCCGGAAATTCTGCCGGCATGTAATGCAGTGATGTTCCTTCATCACGAATAGCGCCAGTGACAATCGCTAACTCACCAGATTTGGTTCCGGGCTGAATTGAACCTGATGTACCTACGCGAATAAAGGTCTTTGCACCGACGCGAACGAGTTCTTCCATGGCTATTGCAGATGATGGGCAACCGATTCCTGTCGAGGTTACTGAGACCTTCACGCCATCCAGAAAGCCCGTGTATGTGACGTATTCACGGTTAGTTGCAACATGGGCGGCGTTATCAAAATGGCGAGCAATGACTTCGGCGCGACCCGGATCTCCAGGCATCAGTACATACTCGCCAACATCGCCCTCTTTCAGGTGAATATGGTGCTGTAGTTGGCTCATATGGTTTTGACCCTTTCAATAAAGAAGTCCATAAATGCATCCACATCAACCTCCATCGCCACCTTTGCATTGGCGGTTTTACCCGAGGCGTTGAAGTGATCTGCAGAGATTTTTGCAGCAGTGAATTCACCACGTAGTTCGATATCAACGTAATAGTCGCGCATCTTTACCAAATCAGGTTTTACTAGGATCGCAGCAGCTAGTGGGTCATTAATTGCACACCCTTCGATACCTTGATACTCGGCATGAAATTCCATATAGAAAGCGGTAGAACGATCAATAAAGTTTCGGATGTCCTCGCGTGCGCCAGCCAATCGCTCAATATGCGCCTTCGTAAAGAGGCATTGATAAGTAACATCAAGCGGAACAATCGTGAGATCAATTCCTGATCGCAAGAGAATATCGAAGCTCTCTGGATCACAGAAGACGTTGTACTCAGATGATGGGGTGGCATTGCCTGGATAGTGAATTGTTCCTGCCATCGAAACTACATTCTTAATCTTCTTGCGTAGTGTTGGATCTTTAAGTAGAGCCAGGGCAAGGTTTGTCACTGGTCCAATGCACAAGATTGTGATCTCCCCTGGATTGGCGTTGACGATATCAATGATGAGGTTTGCAGCGTTCACTTCAACAATCTTTGTTGTTGGATGTGGCAGGACTGCATGTCCCAAACCTGTATCCCCGTGAGTCTCTTCTGCAACTGAAAGTGTTTTTACCAGTGGTTCTGTAGCACCCATAGCTACTGGAATATCGGTCATCCCAAGAAGCTCAACAAGCTTGAGTGCGTTGGTTGTGCACTTCTCAACTGTGGTGTTGCCATGAGTCGTCGTTATCGCTTGCAGAGATACTTCCGGCATAGCTTTGAGCAAAATAAATGCAAGAGCATCATCGATCCCTGGATCGGTATCAAGAATTACCTTCATGCTTGCTCCTCGACAACTTCACTTTTGTGGAAACCCCACCCAAAGCACGAGATAAGTGTGGCAAGAGCAGTCGCCCCTGTCATGAAATAAAAGCCGCTCCACCCATCAAATCTTTCGACAATCAAGCCAGCTGAGGTGCTTCCGATTGTGATTCCGATAGAAAGTGCGGCACTCACAAAGGCGAAAGCCTCATTAAGGCGACTCAGCGGTACCAGCTCTTTCATATAAGAGTTGGCAGAGATAAGAGCTGGACCAATTGCCACACCCGAGATAATGATCCAGAAAACGATCGTGTCCAGATCCTGAAAGAAGAGAATTCCTGATGTGCATAGGGTCATCACCGCTAACGAAACTGTATATCTGATTGAGCTTGCGATTTTCCAATGGATAAATCCGTAAATCAGTCCAGAAATAATGCTTCCGATTGGATATAAACCAACCCAAAGTCCTCCTTCACTCACTCGTCCCGCTTCTTTCGCAACGGCAATGATCACAATAAAGTTAGAGCCGAATAGAAGTCCCAGTGCGATAAGTGAGATCAAAAGCGATTTCACATATGGAATCGCCAAGATTCCTCTGGTGTGATCATCGTGAACTTTGGCAAAGCCGCCATGATCTGTACTTGTGATGGCAAGACCCACTGCGCCAATTACAAGAAAAACAAGTCCAGCTAGTAGCGGTGAGCGCGATCCGTAAAGCGAGAGAAGAAATCCGGCAAGTGCCGGTCCTACGACAAATGCAGTTTCATCAAAGACTGATTCGAGTGAGAGTGCAGAGCTAAGTTCTTTCTGATTATCAATTGTTCGGCTCCAGCGGGTTCTTGTATAACTACTAAGGTTTGGAAAAGTTGCGCCACAAACCGCCGCAAGCAATAAAAGCCCAACAGTCGAGTGATCAATAAAGTAGAGAAGGCCTAACGTTGCCACTGCATTAATAGCGGTGACTGGTAGCAAAACAGAACGAGTGCCAAATTGATCAGCTAACTTTCCGATGCGCGGACTGAGAATCGCTCCCGACATCGTGTAGAAAGCTGAAGTCAGCCCAGCTAGGGCAAAGGAATCTCGAACATCTGAGACCAGAAATACGATTGCCACAGTGTTCATCGCCATCGGAATTCGGCCAAGTGCACCAAATCCAACTGTTGATAGAGCGTGGGGCTTGCGCATTATTGACGCGTAAGAGCCAGCCAAGACGTCCTCAGTTTCTCTTTATTTCTCTGGATTTAAAAATAGACTAGAAAATTAGGAGTCTATTTCTTGCTGCCACTTGAGCAGAATATCAAAAGCTTTATCAAAACCATCAACTACGTGGCCAGCATCTTCTACGCAACCACGCACAAACAAGTTAATGCCTTTACCATCAATCATATTTCGGTCACGGATAACTCGCGTATCTGTAACCAAGCCGATGATTCCTTTTTTGCTCTTATCGTGGCGCATCTCTGCCCAAAAAATACCAATCTCATTTGCAGTTCCATCATCCACCATAGGGCCATCAAGGAGAGCCAACACAACATTAGCGCTGAGGACTTCACGGGCATCAGTCTCAAAGATGAACTTAGGAGTTACTGGATCTGGTAGCGGGATCTCATGTGGAACGAAGACTTCCATCCCAGCATCGCGCATGCGCTTGGCACATTGATCGATAAAGGTGCGTTCGTATGGAGTAAAAAGTGGACCAGCAAAGTAGATCTTCATCGTCAGTACATCACAGTCTTTGTTAGGTGGTGTGGCCAATGTGTTGCGTGATACGTCTTCCAGAAACGGAAATCAACCTGTGGCTGCAATAGCGGATCCATTCCGGGGCGACGCTTATTGATCTCTTCGGTGAGCTTGGCAATCACATAGATAGAGCTCGCGCGTAATTCAATCTCAGCTTCGCTATCTCGCTTTACTTCAACGAGGCTATTGATCTGCTTTTCAAGCTCTGGCGTATATTCAAATATATTCATTACGCGCAGACCGACAGGAACAATGTAATCAGCAAATGCAGTGAGATTATCCGCATCCTCTAACTTCCATGCTCCGCGTGGAGAGAGTGCAAGATGCATTCCCCAGATACCCAACTGAGCTAATTTATAGATGTGAACTTCTGATCCGTGATACATGCTCACATCGCGAAAACGAGGGAACTCAGTTGTGAGGCGCTCGAGTAGACCGTCGCCATTTGCATATAGCCGTGGAGCGCAAGAGCGCACAAAGGTCGAGTAGCGCCCTTGGTACTTTTCAACCAAGACTCGTCCCACTTCATTAAAGAGGGTGACGCGCTCATCGAGCATTGGCATCTCAATTGTTCCTGCAAACACTGATTCGAGATCCTTACGTGTGACCTTTGCAAGGTACTCGCCGCTAAAGAATGGGATCCCCGCGTTGATGGCGCGATGAAGACAGGCCAGCATCGCTTCTGAATCACACCAGCGTTTGCCCATGTAATCAGTTTCAAATTTCACACCTGTTGTGAAATCCGTAAAGGCAAAGTTCATGGTATTTACAACTAAGGTGAAATCCATCAAGACATCTGGATCGTTACCAAAATCGAAGAGCATCGACCCATCTGGCTTGGCAAACTCTTCGTATGCCATCCAATTGGCTACTTCAGTGATTTTTCCGTGGTTGATACGAACTAGCTTTGCACCATCTACGACTGGTTGCAGGCTCGCTAAAACAGGTGAATTCCAATTGATTGTCATCGTCGCATGCTCTCTATTCCGAGCCGCGACGATACGGCATACCTGCCATGGCAGGCGGCGTTAACCGTTGGGCTAAGAAGGTAAGCACTATCAGCGTTGCAAAGTTAGGGAAGACGGTGACAAACTCTTGTGGAATTACATCGACACGTTGGTGAATCCACCAAGCTACAAGTGCGAGCGATCCTGAGATAAGTCCTGGCTTCCATCGACGATTGATTGAGTAGAAGATAGAAAGAACTAACGCAACGATTCCGGCAACCATAATCAGTGACATCACTGATTCACTTTGGCGCACGCGTAGCGCATCAGTGAATCCAAAGAGGATTGAACCCGCAAAAACTCCGCCTGGCTTCCAGTTACCAAAGATCACAGTAGCTAAACCGATAAAGCCTCGACCTGCAGTCTGTCCTTCACGGTAAACAGATGATGCGACAAGAGCAAGGTATGCGCCACCAAGGGATGCGAGCATTCCAGAAACAGAGATGGCAACATATCGAATTCGATACACATTGATACCAAGTGACTCTGCAGCCATTGGGTTCTCGCCAGAGAAGCGCATACGGAGACCGAACTTGCTGCGCCAGAGAATCCACGAAGTGAGTGGGACAAGCAGAAGCAGCGCGATCGTCACAAGCGATACATCTTTAGTTAAACCATGGAGAATTCCAGCGAGATTCGAGATGAAGAAGATGTTCTGCGCATCAATACTTTCAAGTATCGGTGCAATTACTGGAATCGTGAATGTTGGGAATGAATCAACGGGAGGTGAAACTGTTCGGTCCCCTCCAACAGGTGGGAAGAAGACGCCTGAGAGGTATCGAGCTCCACCGGCAGCAATCAGGTTAATTGCAAGTCCGGAAACTGCCTGATCGATACCAATCTTGACTGTGAGGATTGCGTGGAAGAAACCTGATGCTAATCCGAAGATTGCTGCAGCCACAAAGCCCATGAGTGGGCCATGGAGATATCCAAACCATGCCGCAGTCCATGTTCCAACAATCATCATTCCTTCAAGACCGATGTTGATAACGCCCGCACGTTCTGCCCAAAGTCCACCGAGTCCAGCCATAAGTAGTGGAATAGCAAAGCGAAGAGTCGCTCCAGATGTTCCCGGTGAAGAAATGTCTGTTGCTCCGGTCAAGCTTTCAACGAGTGCCAGAATGAAGAAGAGTCCAGCGATGAGTAGGGTAATTCGCGCTGGCGATTTAAAGAGGATCTTCGCCTTGCCGATAGATTTAACGTGAACCTTAGATTCGGTAGCCATTATTTGGACTCCTTTACAAGATCAACATTTGCTTTACCGACAGCGCGCTGCTGCTGACGAAGATTGATACGGGCAACAACTTCGTATGCGATAACAATTGAGAGAACGATTGTTCCCTGCATCACGATCACAATTTCTGGGGGTACACCCTCGTACTCCAGAACTGGTGCTGCACGCTCTAAGAAAGACCAGAGGAATGCTGCAAAGAAGATTCCAACCGGATGATTTCTACCCAACAAAGCGAGTGAGAGTCCAGTAAAGGCAAAGCCTGACGGAAATGCCATGCTGTACGAGTGCGTATCAGAGAGCAGCGTTCCGAGTCCGACCAAACCTGCGATAGCGCCTGAGAGCACGGTGGTAATAAAGATCATTCCTGGCGCATTCACACCACTTGAACGTGCTGCACGGAAAGATAGTCCAGTTGCTCGTAAATTAAATCCGAAGACTGTCTTGTTGAGCATAATCCAGTAGGCAATACCAACGAAGATTGCGACAAAGAGGAATGAATAAACCTCTCCATTAAACATCTTAAAGGTTGGCATCTGACCGCTGAGTGGGATTGGTCTAGTTTGAACGTTCTGCGAACCTTCCGGAAGAATTCCAAGGAGTTCTTCTCCGAGCAAAAATGCAATAATTGCCGCTGCAATGAAGTTGAGCATGATGTTGCTAATAACTTCTGAAACACCACGTCGGACTTTGAGATATCCAGCGATAGCTGCCCACAAACCGCCTGCCAGCATCGCGGTAATAATAATGAGAAGAACATGTAGGACTGGTGGAAGGCTAACGGCGGCTCCAACTACGGCGCCAAAGAAAGCTCCCATTCGGTACTGACCATCGATACCGATGTTAAAGAGCAACATCTTAAATCCGATAGCGGCAGCAACGCCTGCAAGGTAGTACGCAACAGTCTGATTCAGCTCTGAAACTAAGTTGCGTGGATCAAAGCCGTAAGAAATCATGACTTGGAAAATCTCAATGGGATTAGCACCGCGTAGAATCAAGATAATCGAGACCAAAAGCAGCGAACTTACAACAGCGGCAAGAGGGGCGACTGTCCCCCAGAAAATGCGATCTTTTTTCATGCGCTCTTTGCTCCAGTCATTGCTAGACCAAGATCTTCAGGTGTAGTTTTTAGAGGGTTAAGAATTGAAACAATCGAACCGCTATAAATGACAGCGATTCGATCTGAGAGTGAGAAAAGTTCTTCGAGATCGGCAGATACAAGAAGTACTCCAGCGCCAGCTGTTCGTGCCTTCATGAGATGGTCCCAAATAATTGCCTGCGCTCCCACATCAACGCCTCGGGTTGGTTGAGCTGCAACGATTAATTGAGGCTTTCCGCTCAACTCTCGACCAACAATAAACTTCTGTTGATTTCCACCAGATAGCGCGCTTGCCAAGACGTTTACACCAGGTGTGCGCACATCAAATTCTTCAACCACACGTGTTGAATCTTGCGCTGCTGCAGCCTTATTCACCCAGATGCCTTTAGCCATTGGCGTTGCGAATTGATGACCAAGAATTCTGTTCTCCCAGAGTGGGGCTGACATCAGCAATCCATCGCGTTGGCGATCTTGCGGAATATAGGCAACACCAGCATTTCGAATGTCTTTTGTTGGAGTGGTAGATGCATCAAGTCCAAGCACTTCAACGCTTCCACTTGTTGCTGGAAGTAGCCCCATGATTAACTCAATGAGTTCACTCTGACCGTTACCTTCAACTCCGGCAAGGCCGAGAATTTCACCACCGTGTAGTTCTAGGTTGAGATTATGCAGAATCTCACGTCCATCGTGGCGAGAAAAGGACACATCCTTAAATGCGAGGATGCTCTTCTGGCTAATGTTCTGCACTCCAGCAATTGGCTTAGGTAGCTCTCCGCCGACCATAAGTTCTGCGAGTTCTTTCTTGTTGGTCTCTGCAGGCTTCTTCGTAGCAACTGTTGTGCCTTGACGCATGATCGTAATGTCATCTGCGATAGAAAGGACTTCATCTAGTTTGTGTGAGATAAAGAGGACTGTAAGTCCCTTATCTACTAGGTCTCGCAAGTTTTCAAAGAGTTCGGTTACTTCTTGTGGGACCAATACTGCTGTGGGTTCATCGAGGATAAGGATCTTTGCTCCTCGGAATAGTACTTTTGCGATCTCGACTCTTTGACGCTCTCCAACACCTAAATTCGCCACTGACTCATCAGGATCAATATCTAAGTGATAGGTCTTAGCAATCTCAAGTAATTTTTTACGTGCTTCTTCATATTTGATGACAAAGCCGAAGCGAGATGGTTCGCCGCCCAAAATAACATTCTCTAAAACTGTTGCATTGTCTGCCAGCTTAAAGTGCTGGTGCACCATACCGATTCCAAGAGCAATCGCATCTTGTGGTGATTTGAGCGAGACTTCCTGGCCAAAAACCTTAATGGATCCCGCATCTGGGCGAATCAAGCCGTAGAGAGTCTTCATGAGCGTTGACTTTCCGGCACCGTTTTCACCGATGATTGCGTGGATTGAACCTTCGCGTACAAGAAGAGATACATCGCGGTTTGCAACTACACCGGGATATTTCTTTTCAACTCCTGCTACTTCGAGGATATTTCCCACGTTGGACTTCTCTCTTTGATTTAAGTGTGAAGTGCGCCGCCATGTCAGCGGCGCACTTCACATTACTTATTTTTACTTATTTCTTACTTATGCCTTTGGATCAGTTGGAACTACAACTTCACCTGAAGCGATCTTTGCTGAGTACTCATCGATCTTTGAAGTGATGTCATCAATGTATCCACCTGTTGTGGTGTATCCAACTCCACCTTCAGCAACGCCCCAGGTCTTAACTCCTGCGGTTGGGTTGCCTGCAAGTGCATCCTTAACGAATGCTCCAACTCCGACGTCAACGCGCTTGAGCATTGATGTAAGAATTGTTGATACGTAGTCAGCGTGAGCTGGGTAAGTAGCTTCGTCAGCATCTACGCCGATTGACCACTTCTTTAGCTCAGATGCAGCCTTGTGCAAACCGGTTCCGGTTCCGCCAGCTGCTGCATAAACAACATCTGCGCCGTTCTCGAACATACCCTTAGCAGCTTCGTATCCCTTTGCAGGATCGTTAAATCCTGAGAAGTCTGGGAAGTTGCTGATGTATGTTGACTGAACCTTGATCTTTGCATTTACAGCCTTAGCGCCTGCGATAAAGCCAGCTTCGAACTTAGCGATAAGAGGTGTGTTAACTCCACCGATAAATCCGACGTTACCTGAGGTGCTCTTCAAAGCAGCTGCTACACCTACGAGGTATGAGCCTTCTTCTTCTTTAAAGACGATGCTGTGAACGTTTGGTGCTGTTACAGATGAGTCATCAACGATGCCCCATGTTGTATCAGGAAACTCTGGTGCGACCTTTCCAAGTGCAGCGGCATATGTAAAGCCAACTACAACGATTGGGTTAGCGCCCTTTTGTGCCATAAGACGAAGGCGCTCTGCGCGCTGATCATCTGTAGCTGTTGGGTTGTCTTGTGACTCAATGAGTTCAAGATTTGGATTTTCTGCAAGTAGTGGCTCTACACCAATGTATGCAAGCTGGTTAAAGCCTGGAACATCGCGTCCACCGAGGCTGTAGGCAATTCCAATGGTGCCTTCAGCTGTTGATGCTGCATCTTCGCTGTCGCTACCGCAACCGGTAACAACTGAAGCGGCTAGGGTTGCAGCTACTGCAAATACTCCCCAACGGCCTAGAAGTTTCTTCTGCATTCGGTATTTCTCCTTTTGGTTATTTGAGTGATCACTCGTTTACTCAATGGTCTATCTTGTTGGAGCGGATCTTTTGCGATTCGCGAGGAAGCGCACACGACCCTCTCTCAACAAGTTGTACATCGACCATTGAATGCTCTGGTGGGGTTGCTCCCCCGTTTTCGAGATGCTTAATCATTAAATCCATCGCTTGCGACCCTTGAAGGCGCGCATCTCGAGCGATGACGGTAAGTGGCGGATTAACAAGCTCTGCAAACTCAAGATCATCAAAGCCTATGATTGAAATTTCTTGTGGAACGCTTACTCCTCGATCACGAAGTGCATGAAGAGCACCTATGGTCATTAAGTTATTAGCAACGAAAACTGCCGTCGGAGGTGCTTCTTCCTCTAACAACCGACACATTGCCGCATAGCCACCCGCTTCAGAGAAATCTGACTCAATGAAATACTCGACTTGGGATGAAATTCCACTCTTCGCGAGTGCGGATCTATATCCATCAGCTCGCCTCTTGCCAGGTGTGGTGCTGAGTGGGCCACCGATCATGGCGATCTTTCTATGGCCCTGACTGATCAGATAATCGGTTGCAATATGAGCACCCTTGGCATTATCCGTAAGAACCGAGCTAAATTTTTCTCCATCTTTAGTAACACGATCAACGAAGACAATGGGCAAACCAAATTGACTAAAGAATGATGGACCTTGCTCATCTTCGGTCAGTGGAGCCATGATCACACCATCAACTCTGCCAAAGAGTTGGCTGAGTGCCTTCTCTTCACGCTCTCGAGAGTCTCCGGTGTTAACGAGAAGGATCATCCGATCTTCACCCACTGCACTCTCGGCACCCTCGACAATTGAGGCGAAAAATGGGTTTGTAATATCTGGAACAACGATTGCGATAATACCGGTACGCCCAGATTTCAAATTTCTAGCCGCCGCACTTGGGCGATAATTCAATTCAATGATTGCTTCACGAATTTTTTCTTCATTGCGAACAGTGAACCCACTGAGGTAACGAGAAATTGTTGCTACCGAAACTCCGACGTGCTTTGCAACATCAGTGATTGTTACAGTCGACAACGCCGTCCTCCTCTTCGGTAAAACTCGTTACTGATAACGATTGCAGATAACCTATCCCTTGGAGTAGATTCCGTCTAGAGAGTTCAGCCTTTATTTCTTCGTGTCGCAAGGAGCTTAAATGTCAGTGCAACCCCATGTTGTAGTTGTTGGAAGCACAATGATTGACATGGTTGCGTATGCAAAAAAAGTTCCACAAGCAGGTGAAACTGTTATCGGTGATTCGTTTGCATTAGGTTTTGGTGGGAAGGGTGCAAACCAAGCAGTGATGGCAAGACGTTTAGGTGCAACAGTCTCGATGGTAAACACTCTTGGCGACGATGTATTCGGAGACACTACTCTTACAAATTTCCAAGAGCAAGGGATTGACGTCACATTTGTCTCACGTGCACCCGGTGCCAGCGGAGTTGCACCAATTTGGGTAGAACCTGATGGCACAAACCGCATAATTTGCGTTCCTGGAGCCAATAATGCGATGACTCCGGCAGAGGCTAAATCTGCACTTGAGAGTTTAAAGGGCTACCAAATTGTGATCGGCCAATTAGAGATTCCACAAGCCGTAACGATTGAAGCTTTCAAGACTGCCCATAAATTTGGTGCAATCACAATTCTTAATCCCGCTCCATTTGCACCGATTTCAGAGGAGCTGATTTCTGTCAGTGATTGGATAATTCCAAACGAAAGTGAATTTGCAGGCATGCATCCGCAAGGCCTCGAACCAACAAGTGATGAAATAATTCTTGAACTTGCTGCGACGTTAAAGACAAGGTTTGCAGTAACACTTGGCGACAAAGGTGCCGCATTTACTACACTCGATGGAAAAGTTCATCGCGTCAGCGCCCCAACTGTCACAGCGATTGATACAACAGGGGCTGGAGATGCTTTTGTGGGCGCATTCTCGGTCGGCCTGGCTCTCGGTCTTGCTGAAGCGAGTGCTATTGCGCTGGGATGCGCGTGCGCCTCCGATAGTGTCACTAGACTTGGTACTCAATCCTCATATCCGACGCCAGCACAGGCGCAAGAGATTCTTAAGAGAATTCCTTAGTCCGAACGCAAGAACGCAAAAAAGAAAGAGGCAGAACCTGTGGCAGATTCCAGTTTTGACGTAGTTTCCAAGATTGATCGTATGGAGCTCGATAACGCAATCAATCAAGCAATCCGCGAAATTGATACCCGTTTCGACTTTAAGAATACCGGTGCAAAGATTGAGTTAGTCGGCGAGAAGATCAATATCGAAGCCGACACAGAAGAACGCGCGAAGGCAACTCTTGATGTTGTTAAGGATAAATTGATTAAGCGCGGGGTCTCACTCAAGCACATAGATCCAGGCGAGCCACAGTTATCTGGAAAGATTTACAAGATCTCCTGTCCGCTCAAGGAGGGAATCTCGACCGAGAATGCCAAGAAGATCGCAAAATTCTTGCGCGATGAAGGTCCAAAGTCGATCAAGAGTCAGATTCAAGGTGATGAATTGCGCGTGACAAGCAAGAGTCGCGACGATCTGCAAGAAGCAATTGCCATGATCAAAGATGGAAAATGGGATTTCGCAGTCCAGTTCGTGAACTTTAGGTAGGGATGACCGAAGAAAAGGCGAAGGTTCGAAGCCTGGGCCTGCTCTATGGAGTCAGCGCTTATACGCTCTGGGGACTTTTTCCGATTTACTGGCCACTGCTTAAGCCAGCCAATCCGTTAGAGATTGTTTCTCACCGTGCAGTCTGGACCTTGGTCTTCTGCTTCATCATTCTCGCTCTCACTAAGACTCTTAAATCAACACTCTCACTCTTAAAGCGTCCCAAAATTGTGGCGGGCCTCTTTCTTGGTTCGATTCTCATCTCAATAAATTGGATTATCTACATCTATGCCGCCAATAATGAACATGTCGTTGAGGCATCTCTGGGTTACTACATCAATCCAATTGTTGTAATCGCCACAGGTGTTATTGTCCTTAAAGAGAAGATGCGCCCATTGCAGTGGACGGCCGTCGGTATTGCAACGCTCGGGGTCGCCGTGCTCACAATTGATTATGGTCGACTTCCTTGGATCGCACTTGGCTTAGCGCTCTCATGGGGCAGCTATGGATTGGTAAAGAAACAACTTGGCTTAGGGGCACTCGAAGGGCTATCCATTGAAACTCTGCTCTCAAGTGGTTTCTATCTCGCATATCTCATCTGGCTAGGCAATAGCGGAGACGGACACTTCACTTACTCACTCACACTGACACTTCTACTCATTGGCGGAGGCGCAGTAACTGCAATCCCGCTGCTGCTGTTTAATGGTTCGACCAACCGACTTCCATTGACTCTCATTGGTCTCCTGCAATACATCACACCAACAATTCAGTTTTGTATTGGTGTCTGGTATTTCCATGAAGATATGCCCACCGCAAGATGGGTAGGTTTTCTGATTATCTGGGTTGCTCTGATGAGCCTTGCGATAGATCTAGTTAAATCAAGCAGATCGGTCGATAACAGCATCGCAAAGTGAGAAGAGCGCACCTGTTGCATCATTGACAGGTAGCGGTCCTAAAAGCGTTCTAGCTTCCTTTGCAATTCCCAAAAGCTGTTCGCGTGCTTGTTCTAGCGCTGGATGTCTGCGCAGCTCAGCTAGAACTTGGTTAACCGTCTCTTGATCGGTGATCGGAGCAGAGAGCAAGTGTTGAAGCTCTCTATCCTCGCCTCGTGTTGATTTCATGACATTAAGTGTCACAAGAGTTGGTACGCCTTCTTTGAGATCAGTACCTGGAGTTTTTCCGGACTCTGCTGAATCGCTAGCAATATCGATGACATCATCGGCTAATTGGAAAGTCACACCAATTTTTTCGCCGAAGACAGAGACTGCGTCAATGTATTCACGTGGTGCACCCGCCAACATCGCGCCAAATTGCGCACTTGCTGCAATCAGGGAGCCAGTCTTGTCGCCAACAACCTTGAGGTAATGAGCAAGCGGATCTTCACCTTCTGCCGGACCTTGAGTCTCCATGATCTGTCCGATCACAAGGCGTTCAAAAGTTTGTGCTTGCAGGTGAACTGCTGCTGGGCCTAGATCTGCCAACATATCTGAAGTGCGTGCAAAGAGATAATCTCCAGTGAGAATCGCCACGGTATTTCCCCAGCGATTATTTGCACTGACTACACCGCGACGAAGTGGAGCTTCATCCATAACGTCGTCGTGATAGAGAGTTGCAACGTGGGTAAGTTCGCAGACAACAGCAGCCTCGATAATTCCGTTGGCTGCAGGGTTTCCAAAGTGCGAAGTAATTAAGGTCAATAGTGGGCGTAGGCGCTTTCCGCCAGCCTCAACAAGATGGCGTGAAGTCTCAACAACTAGTGGGTAATTGCCAACGATCTGCTTACGCAAGAGCACTTCAACCTGAGCCATACGTGAGACAAGATCTGCCTCAAGTTCTGGCGAGAGATCGGGAATGCCGAAGGAAGGCATCAGCGAAGGAAGGAAGCGGTTTGAGAGATGTAATCTAGAAGTGGTGCTGGAAGAACTCCAAGTAGCACCGTAATCGCCAGTGAAGCGATGATTGTGATTCGTGTATAGATAGATGGAATCACAATACTTGTTCCATCATCAACAGCGTCCTTGAAGAACATAAGGACAATCACGCGGATGTAGAAAAATGCGGCGATTGCAGATGAGAGAACACCAGTGATAAGAATTGCTGTATTTCCACTCTCATATGCCGCTGAGAAGATTGAGAACTTTCCAACAAATCCGCTCGTGAGAGGGATTCCGGCAAAGGCCAAGAGTAGGAATGCAAATGAGGATGCAATCCACGGAGATCGCTTGCCCAATCCTGCCCATCGGTTGAGATCTGTCACTTCACCAGATGAATCTGATACCAGCGAGACAATCGCAAAAGCGCCGACGGTGGCAACGCCATACGCGAAGAGGTAGAAGATTGAGGCATCAAGTCCAGCTTTGTTCAAGGCAATTACTCCTGAGAGCAAGAAGCCCGCGTGTGCGATAGATGAGTAGGCGAGCATTCGCTTTACATCACGCTGTGAGATCGCAACGAGTGAACCAAAGACCATCGTAATGAGTGCCACTGTTGTAAGTAGTGGACGCCACTGCCAGACATCTCCCGCAAAGGCTACGTAGAAGATGCGCAACATTGCGCCAAAGGCTGCCACCTTTGTCGCTGCCGCCATAAATGCAGTTACTGCAGTTGGTGAACCTTGGTAGACATCGGGTGTCCATGAGTGGAATGGAACTGCACCGACTTTAAAGAGAAGACCCACGCTGATAAATGAGATACCAATAAGAAGGAAGACATCATTTGCCGTTCCACCAGTGATGGCTGATGCAATACCTGCAAAGGTAATCGAATCTGAATATCCGTAAAGGTAGGCAACTCCGAAGAGGAAGAAGGCCGAAGCGAATGCTCCAAGTAGGAAGTACTTCAACGCTGCTTCTTGGGATGCCAGGCGACGACGACGAGCAAGTCCTGCCATCAAATACAGTGGCAATGAAAGTACTTCAAGAGCTACAAAGAGTGTGATCAGATCTGTAGCCACTGGGAAGATCAACATGCCTGCGATTGCAAAGAGTGTCAGCGGATAAACCTCAGTAACACGAATATTTGCAGCTTGTGCCTGACGTTCTTCATCAGAACCCGGAGCAGCGGTTGGGGCTGCAGCAAATTTGTCGCTATCGGCCAAAAGCAGAATTGCGATGAGGGCGATAACGAGAATGCTTGCCTGCAAAAGGTAACCCGCACCGTCGAAGGTGATCGA
>JAIXYD010000122.1 GCA_027490415.1 Streptomycetaceae bacterium | reverse complement strand
GCAGAACTTCTTGGCAAAGACCCAGCCTGGCTCATCGTCGTAAAGGTGCTGATTGTCTTTGTTATTTGTGTTGTATCAACCCTTATGGCGGTCTGGACTGAGCGTCGCGTACTTGCAAAGATGCAGCAGCGCACAGGTCCTAACCGCGTGGGACCTTTCGGTCTTCTGCAATCACTCTCTGATGGCGTAAAGCTTGCACTTAAGGAAGACATCATCCCTGCAGCTGCAGATAAAATCGTATTCATTGCTGCACCGATCATCGCGGCATCAATGTGCTTTATGGCATTTGCTGTTATTCCGATGACTGGCAAGGTCAGTCTTTTTGGACAAGAGACTGCAATGCAGCTGACAGATTTGTCAGTCGGTGTGCTCTACATCTTGGCCGTAACGTCTATCGGTGTATATGGCGTTGTTCTTGCTGGATGGTCATCTGGATCGACATATCCACTGCTTGGTGGACTTCGTTCAAGTGCTCAAGTTGTTTCTTACGAAATTGCAATGGGACTTTCACTTGTTGCAGTCTTTATCTACGCCGGGTCAATGTCCACTTCTGAGATCATCAACTCTCAGCATGCCAATTATTGGAATGCCATAGTCCTATTCCCATCATTTGTGATCTATGTGATCGCGATGGTTGGTGAAACAAACCGTGCTCCATTCGACTTGGCAGAAGCTGAAGGCGAACTCGTCGGTGGATTCCACACTGAATACTCATCACTGAAATTTGCGCTCTTCTTCTTGGCCGAATACGTCAACATTGTTGCCGTATCCGCGCTAGCAACAACGCTCTTCCTCGGCGGTTATCACGCACCTCCAGGGCTTGGATTTACTGAAGCCTGGCTTGGCGGCTGGTTCACAATCGTCTGGTTCTTTATCAAGGTAAATATCTTCTTCTTTATCTTTATGTGGTTGCGTGCAACGCTCCCACGTCTTCGCTATGACCAGTTCATGAAGTTCGGTTGGAAAGTTTTGATTCCAGCATCACTTGCATGGATTTTGATTGTTGCAACTCTGCGTGTTCTCCAGCAAGAAGGTGCATCACGCACTGTAATCGTGGCCTTCACCGTTGGGCTCGTCTTGATTGCGACAGCGATCAGCTCTCTCTTTGAACGCGGAAAGAAGAAGACAGAAGAGGCACTTACAGAAGGTGCAGCTCCAGATTTCCCAGTCCCATCTCTTCCAGGTGTTTCATCATTTAACGCTTCAACACAGACAGGAGGCAAAAATGAGTAACTCCATCGAGCCAAAGAAGTCAGGCGCTGCCGCCAACGTTGACGATGTTTCATTCGTCGAGGTGGATCAGCCAGGATCAGGATCACTCTTTGAACAAGCGAAGGGATTCTGGGTTACTTTCCGTTCCATCTTTAAGAAAAATCTCACAGTTGCCTACCCAGATGTAAAGGCACCTACTGAGCCACGTTTTCATGGACGTCACCAACTCAATCGCCACCCAGATGGTTTAGAGAAATGTATTGGTTGCGAACTATGTGCTTGGGCATGTCCAGCCGATGCCATCTTTGTCGAAGGTGCAGATAACACTCCAGAGAATCAGATGTCTCCCGGAGAGCGTTACGGAAAGATCTATCAGATCAATTATCTACGTTGTGTTTTCTGTGGTCTCTGCATCGAAGCCTGCCCAACGCGTGCGCTCACAATGACAAATGAGTACGAATTAGCTGACACTTCACGCGAGAAGTTAATCTTTGAAAAAGAAGATTTGCTTGCACCGCTTCGCGCAGGAATGCTCCAGCCACCACATCCAATGTATCCAGGTATGAACGATACAAACTATTACAACGGCGATGTAACAGCTGCTCATCCTTCGCAAGAGGGGGGACGTAAGTAATGTTGGAAATTGCTACACCCGAGGCGATTTTATTCTGGGCACTTGCACCACTCTCAGTTGTGGCTGCCCTTGGAATGCTTTTCGTTAAGAAGGCAGTCCATTCTGCAATCTTGCTCGCTTGGGTAATGATCACGCTAGCAATTTTCTATATTGCTCAAGAAGCTCTCTTCCTTGGAATTGTTCAAATCGTTGTCTACACCGGCGCAGTCATGATGCTCTTCCTCTTTATCTTGATGTTGGTTGGCGTCGATGCATCAGATTCACTCGTTGAGACCATTAAGGGTCTTCGTTGGATTGCAATTACCGCAGCCCTTGGCTTCGGTGGTTTGATGATTGCGCTGATTGGACGTGCAACTCTCGGTCGCACTTATGTTGGACTTGAAATTGCAAATTCCGATGGAAACGTCGAAGGCATTGCAATGCTTCTCTTCGCTGACTACGTCTTCCCATTTGAAGTTATCTCAGCGCTTTTGATTACCGCAGCTCTCGGCGCAATGGTCTTAGCTCACCATCAGCGTGCAAAACATCGACCATCCCAGCGCGAACAAGCGATTGCACGTTTTCGTACCGGTTCATTAGGCGATGCTGCTGGTCTTCCAGGTCCAGGTGTTTACGCACTTCATAATGCAGTCGATGTGCCAGCACTACTTCCAGATGGAACACCTGCACCAACTTCGATCTCCGCCACACTCAAGGCACGCGGTGACGTGATCGAGTCTGCAAACTTCCAACTCGATGTTGTTGACCCAACAATTAAAGAGGAGAAGTAAGTGAATCCATATAACTACCTCTACCTCGCTGCCCTCCTTTTCACAATCGGAGCAGTTGGCGTTGTGGTTCGCCGTAATGCGATCGTCGTCTTCATGTGCATTGAACTCATGCTCAACGCTGCAAACCTCACTCTTGTGACATTCTCACGACTCAATGGAAATCTCAACGGCCAAGTTGTTGCATTCTTTACGATGGTTGTCGCCGCTTGTGAAGTTGTAGTTGGTCTAGCCATCATCGTGGCGATTTATCGCTCGCGCCGTTCAGCATCGATCGATGATGCTAGTTTGTTGAAGCGATAACCATGGTTACTTCGAGCTCACTCGTCTATCTCATCGGCCTTCCACTTTTTGGAGCCGTCTTCCTTCTCCTTATGGGTCGCAAGGCTGATAAGTGGGGCCATCTTTTTGCAACAGCAATGTCTGGTGGTTCATTTGTACTCGGAGTACTTCACTTCTTTGCGATGACAAATCGCGCAACTGAAGATCGCCCAATCACTCAGACCTTGTTCTCGTGGATCAAGGTCGGAGATTTCGATGTCGACGCGGCCCTCTTGCTAGATCAGCTCTCGATCTGCTTCGTGCTATTGATTACCGGCGTTGGAACACTCATTCATATTTATTCGATTTCCTACATGTCACATGACGAGAATCGTCGTCGCTTCTTTGCCTACCTCAACCTATTCGTTGCTTCGATGCTTCTTTTGGTTCTCGGCAATTCATATCTCAACCTTTATGTCGGTTGGGAAGGCGTCGGTCTTGCTTCATACCTACTTATTGGATTCTGGAATCAGAAGCCGGCATATGCCACCGCTTCGAAGAAAGCGTTTGTGATGAACCGTGTGGGCGATATGGGATTGTCGTTTGCAATCATGATCGCTTTTGCCACGATGGGAACAGTGTCATTTGATGGCGTAAAGGAAGCTGCAGAACGTGCTGGCACACCAGCGCTTACAGCTATGGGAATTATGTTGCTCGTTGCAGCAGTGGGTAAATCTGCACAGTTCCCATTACAGGCATGGCTGGGCGATGCGATGGCAGGCCCTACTCCAGTATCAGCACTTATCCACGCAGCAACAATGGTGACAGCAGGTGTTTACCTCATCGTTCGCTCCAACTTTGTATTTGATGCAGCCCCAACAGCGCAACTTCTTGTTGTGATCATTGGCGCAATCACTCTGATCTTCGGAGCAATTGTTGGTATGGCTAAAGATGATATTAAGAAAGCCCTTGCAGCTTCGACGATGTCACAGATCGGTTACATGATTTTAGGTGCTGGCCTCGGCCCAGCAGGATATGCATTTGCAATCATGCACCTACTGACACACGGATTCTTTAAGGCAGGAATGTTCCTTGGTGCAGGATCGGTCATGCACGGAATGAATGACGAAGTGAATATGCGCAAATATGGCGCACT
>JAIXYD010000169.1 GCA_027490415.1 Streptomycetaceae bacterium | reverse complement strand
TCGCCAAGAACAGATTTCGGCAACTTTGCACTCAGCGTTGCACTTCCATCTTGAAGAACTCGAACGTCATCTTGTTGTGGTCGACCCTGATAGTTATCTCCGTGAGTGACAATCGCACCGCCATCACGAGTAGAAATTCGTCCATCAGTCGTGATGGCTATTGGATATTCAGCACGTTGTAGTTGACGGCCATATGCGATTCGCGTTGCCCACCAAAGCATGAGATAGATCAGAGCTAGCGGTAGTCCAATACCTAAAATTGTTAAGATAATGATCCAGAGCAGTGGATCACCGGCTGGGTCAGATTTAAAGTTAACCTGTGCGTTAAGTGTGAAATTCTTTCCAGGTTCTGCATCTGAGTAATACGAAATTGGCACACCAAGAATGACATCTGAGACAGCTGTAACTGGATTACTCGCAGTCATTTTTACGGAAGTCTCTTCACCTTGGCGAATTGGCAAACAGCCTTCTGCATCAACGCCTGAGGTAGAGATTTTGTATGTATCTGCTCGTGAAACACGGTCTTGAATCACAATTGGTTTTGACTTCGTATCGATACAAACTTTTCCATCTGCTTTTTCAGGCCCCTTGAAAGTAACCAGCCCTGTTGCAGGTACAAGTTCAGACTCCATGGTGGAGAGCTCAATTGGTTCATTTTTGATTGTTGGGTAGTTGCTCAAAAGACGCACATCAATCTTCTGTGACATTGAAACAGGGGCTAGCGGAGTGCCACGTTTTGTCTTCAAGAAGAGCGTGATTCGAACTTCGGCTTCAGCGCTATCTGTACCCGGAATGAACTTTTGAAGCATGAAGCTTGCAGGATCGCTCTGCTCTGCCTCTTTCTTTGACTCGCTCTTTCCGCCGGTAATCAACTCGATTGTGATTGGGTGGTCAGGATCGTATTTAGTTAAATCAGCTGGCAACCCAGTTGATTGCGATACGACTTTTCCAGAGAGAATTCCCGCTCTGCCAGATATGAATTCTGTTCCAGGATCAATGCGAATATCGAGACCGCTACAGAGATAAAGACTTGTCTCTCCGCCTGTGCCAGCAAATTTCCAGGTTCCGCGACCGGAATTGTTTGTCCCTACTTTAATTTGGGCAGCACCAGCCGTGTCAAAGACTCGTATTTCTCTACTGGTGGATGTGAGAGTTTTACCTTTCGGGTCTACCAGACTCCAATTGGCGGCAGTTGTCACCATCTGGAATTCACTGATTCCAGGTTCAATCTCGAATTGCGATCTATCAAACTTAGAGACCGCAGCACAACCTTCAATGCGAGGTGGCAACTTCAAAAATTCGTAGGCGAGATCCTTTGGATCGCTAGCAACAAAGAGAGCTCCTTGGCGATAGTTCTTTGGAATTGGGAATTTGCCGCACTCTATTTCGGTCCCATCAGTCAGCACACCTTTACCGGTGACCAGTGGTTCCATGAGCGACATAAAGTAGGCCTGAGCCTCTTGCTGCTCTTCTGTAAGCATTGCAAGTGCGGAATCATTCTTAAGCAAAATTCCAAGCACCGTAACGCCATTTTTTCTCAAAACATCAAATCTATTTGTACATAATTGCGTAATTGCATCTGTGGTTTTTTCAACGGTCGAAAGTTGAATTCCACCGTCGGTTAACCAGATAAGGGTGCTACAACCATTGGTTCGCTCGTGTTGGGCATTGAGCTCATTGATTGCACCATTAATGCCCTGCAACCAGTCGGTGTAATCTCCCTGATTACGCTTCCTCACTTCTTCGTTGAGGCGAGCCGCCTCAGGAATGATTCCACCCTTATTTACGGTTCTCCACGATTGCCAGACACCGTACTGGTGTGCAAAAAAGCCGACTGAGTAATTAACAGTTACATCGTTTCTAAATGAAGCCAATTGCTGCAAGCTCGAACTTAAGATATCCGCACGAGCATTTTTAGGATCTGTATCTCGCAAACTTCCAGATTCATCAATGAGATAAAAAACGTCCAGAACTTTATTCTTGCCCTGTGATTGCAAACATCGACCTAAGTCCTCAAAAGCACCGTCGATTGATGGAACAGCATTTGCACTTGTGATTGTTGCCGGCATCAAACCTATTACACCTGCTGAAACAATGAGTGAAAGTAGTAAGGCTGCAAATTTCTTCATCACTGTCCCGCAAACTTTTCAGCAATTTTGGTTGCCATGGCAACGATGTGTGGGAACGCTGCAAAGAACGAGACACCTGTGAGAATGCGAAGGATCAATGAGTAACTAGCGTTTGATGTGAACCAAGGATCATTTCCTTTGCCGATTCGTTGCGAAATAGAATCCCATCCTAGGCAGAGAGCGACCGCTAGTGGTGTGAGTAGATAAGCGACAAGGTGCAATAGAAAGGCATTAGCCATCGAGCGAGTGAAAAAATAGATTGCAACGCTGATCAATATTGCTATCGAAGCAACAAGAAGTGGCAGGAAGGAAGCTTTCGACGACTGCTTTGCCATGTCGAATCCACCCTCCACATTCTGTGAGGACCACGCTTTAAATGGTCATTTACGAAGGTGCTTAGTCTCCTAGAAGTGGCCCGTCTTGACTAGACATTTTGGACAAGTGCGACCGGTCTTGAGCGTAATGACCATTCAGGCAGGGGAGATCGACCCGTCTCGAGGGAGCTTTAATGCAGCGGCAATCGCATTTATATCGAACTTAAACGCCGAGCGTCCCAAGCACGATGATCCAGCCGAGTGCTGACTTAGAGACCAAACTCAAGACTATGTAGGCCTTCTCTCCATATGCATAGTTCTTCCATTTACCGACCTTCTTATATTGCAGCCACATGTTTATGGCGAAGCTGTTAAAGAAGATAAAGGTCAATAAGAATCCGAATTGCGCGTAAACCGGAATTGAATCTGCGATGTTACTTGTTGAGACCCAGAAGTAGAGACCGCCCATAATCCACGGAACGATTCCCGCGAGTACTCCAATGTTAAATGGAAGCCAGCTTGTCTCATCGGTGAGTTGATTGTATTTCTCCATCATCAATCCCATGAGGTTCATAATGAAGTTGAGGAAGAAGATAAAGACAACTGATGAAAGTTCGATTAGGCCGCCAAGCATCAGCAAGACAACGAGCATCAATGATGAGCTAAATGCATACTCCCACCAACGTGCTGGGTTGATCCCTTTCTGAATATTCTTCTCGTAGCGCTGAACATAATTTGGCGAAGATATAAATAGATGAGCTGCTGCTGATAGAAGCAAGAAAATTGGTGCGATCAATGCAATTGGGAACTCAAAAAGTGTTTCACTGACAGGCATGACTCCATCTGGAGTTTCATCAAAGAATCGAGTGATGACTGGGATCGTGGTTTCAGCATTGAGAATAAGTGCCAGAGCAACACCCTGAATGAGGTGAGTCAGGCCCGCGATTCTATTGAATGTCTGTAGCTGGCGACCGAGTTGTGTTTCTGGCTTCATTGCATCTCCTTGGTTGATTTCCGGAATACTGTCAAAAACTAAGCGGACTTGATTACAAGTAACTTGCCACTGTCTGTGGTGGCAATCATGTGGCCATCCTTGTTGATTTCAAGATCACGGATGCGCTCTCCCACGTTAACTTCAGTGATCTGACCTACTGTGGTGCGATTTGTTAATTGAATAAAGATCAGTGATTCTTCACGCAAGGTGCCCATCACGATCTGAGATGACCACGTACCCCAACTCTTTGGCAATTGCACCAGTTCGGTTGGAGCAACTGATGGAACCCAATAAGTAAGTGGCTTGGTGAATCCTTCGTGGCTTCCGGTAACGCCGGGCTTCACATAATCTCCTGAGGAATATGGCTGACCAAAAGAGACTGCAGGCCATCCGTAATCTTGACCTCGAGTGATGAGATTGAGTTCGTCTCCTCCGCGTGGACCGTGCTCTGATGTGTAGAGATCGTTTCCGATCAAGAGAATCCCCTGCTGATTACGATGCCCTTGTGAAATCTTCTCAACCTTAGATTTGTTGATCTTAAAGAGCGAGCCAAGATCCTGACGAGTCTTCACTTGATCAATTTTGGTAAAACCCAAATCCCCTACCGTCATGTACACATTTGATTTGTCGATAACTTCGATACGACCCGCTGCATGCTGCACAGCGCTAACTGGAACGCAGGGTTTGCTTGTAAACCAGGTTGCGGTTCGCTTTACCGTCGGCTTTACCCCAAGATCGATTTGATAGGCACCCAGTACAACGTTCACACAGTCGCGAGTTCTGTCATAGCGAGGGTAAGAGACCACGGCTTCTACTCGGTTGGAACTTTGTGAGAGCACTCC
>JAIXYD010000036.1 GCA_027490415.1 Streptomycetaceae bacterium | reverse complement strand
GTCGGCTTGAGATCCGTAATGTATTCGCGCAGCGCCTGCTCAACTTCAGGTGTTACTCCAACAGGTGTCTTCGCGCTTATCGACTTGAAAATCTTAATTAAATCTTCTGTGCTGTAATCTTCAAATTCAATAAATGTTTGGAATCTGGATTTAAGACCTTGGTTAGATTTAATGAACTCATTCATATCTTCGCTGTAGCCAGCAACTACCACTGCCAAACTATCGCGCTTATCTTCCATCGCTTTAACGAGGGTGGAGATCGCTTCATCACCAAAACCGTTATTTGATCCTGAATCACTTGAAAGCGAATACGCCTCATCGATAAAGAGAACACCACCATCGGCTGAGTTGATTGCTTCCTGAGTTCTAATAGCAGTCTGTCCGACATATCCGGCTACTAATTGCGAGCGATCAACTTCTATAAGTTGCCCACCTTCGAGTAATCCAATCGCCTTATATAAACGTCCAATAAGGCGCGCAACCGTAGTCTTTCCAGTTCCAGGATTACCGGTAAATACAAGGTGGAGACCAACCGGGACCGCTGAACGTTTTTGTTGGGCAAGCACCGTGTTAGCTCGATGCAGAGCAATCAATGCATTCACCTGTTGCTTGGCTTTATCCAGGCCAATCAGCGCATTCAACTCAGCTAAAACGTCATCAAGAGATTCAGATTTACGGCCCTGGGGACCTTTAGGTTTAACGGTCTCCTTCTTAGGCTGGACGGGTCTTCCCGGTACATCGTTGATCGGGCGATCGTTCTTGTCCTTCGGAAGATTGGGATCTACGTTATCTGGCTCTTGAGGATTAAAGATGAAATCAATAACCGCATCTCGAACCTCGATGGAATCTCGAACATCTAGTTCGTCAAGAATATTTCTCGCCCCTTGGCTCATACTCAGCGGGGCATTGCGAACTACAGGAATCTTGTCGAGTTCCTTGTCGATAGATTTAATAGTGATATCTGTTCCCTGAGTACCAACCTTGCTGATCAGGGCACGGAGAACGTGAAGCTCAGTTATCTGCGCATGCGAATGCCGTTTGCACACTTCGATGGCAGTCTCTTCAACAACTTTTCGCAGCTTCATAGTTGTTCATATAATAGCGTTGACTCGAAGATCGGGACAGACCCTCATCGAGTAGCCACAAGCGAATTAACCGAAGAAATCTCCCAGCCAATTAAAGAAGCCATCAACGGCCTGTTCCATGTTCTCTTCATTCTGATCTTGAATGTAGTTGTTATAGGCACGCGATGCCATCCACGCACCTGCAAAGGCGGCTGTTCCAGCCATAGTTTTCAAATCAACTTTTCTCAGCACACCAAGACTTTGAGTTGACCAATCACGAAACCACCCGGTCGAATCCTTTGACGCCTCCGCTAAATCGGTAATTAACGACTTCAACTCTTCTGGATGAAAATTCTGAGATAGATGTGTCATTACCGCTGCAGGGTCGTTCTTCTTCTGATGAAAAATTGGATAGAAGCGAGACTCAATGTGTCCGTGATCTTTAGCTGCCTCGGCCCACATTTTCAACGCAGTAGCTTCTTGGTTATCGGCTAGAAAAGCTAGGGCGGCATTACTTTTAAAGTTTGATATCTGATACTTATAAGAATCAATTATCTGGCTTCGATGTGCTGCAGGTAATTGTCTAATCGTTGCCAATCTGCGCGATTCTGATTCAATCCACGCGTGTGCCGGCTTGGTGCACTTGTCGTAATTTGCGAGTGCCTCTTTAATTTGATTATCAAGAACATTGACCCAGATCAGTGTGGAAATAGCGTGTGGTTGTCCCGCATAAGCTGCCTGAGTAATCAGAGGCAAACCTTTTGCTTTTGACCCACCGAGATACATTTCGTAGCCACGGTTATAAACGGCAATATCGGGCTGATCTAAAACTGGATCATTCATCCTTGCTTCTCCAATGAGTTAGAGCTATTTATTTTGGCTGCCCGCAGTAAAGAGAATACTTCCCATACCCATGGCTATCCAGTGTGAGATGCCGTAGATCGAATCTGGGAGGTAGATTCCAAACCAGTCGTAATAAACATCGACTTCTTCTGTACCCATAAACCAATCAAGTCCGCCCCACATAAAGAGTAGCGCTCCAAATATCTGCATCTCTTTCCCCCTTCGGAATCAGAATAAAAGTATCCTCGGGGCAGCCAATCAAGCCAAGGCTCTGCCTATGGAGTTTACGAATATTGACCGGTCAGCAGTTCCAATTAATTCTAGGACGCCAAAGTGGTCAACAAATGTGCCGTGAAAGCACACATGTCAGAAAACATCACCCAACATATCCAGAATCCCACCATCTTCGTCCGCAAAACCCCCTGCAGATTCTTCCGTGAGGTTGCTATTAACTTCATCAAGTTGAGTACGAATCATGGCAGTCCCCATAAAAACGCCAGCAGCAGTCGTATAAGGCTGCGAAGCTACAAAACTACTAACACCAGTTTGCGACTTGGGATCTGATTCAGCTTTTGCGACCTCAGCCTTCCACTGCGGTTGCATCGCACGCCACTGGAGATAAGCGATTTCTTCCAGCTCTGATTGAAAGCGACGTTTAAATCTGGCGAGCATTTCTGGATCCATCGATTGTTCAAACTTCAATCGATTCTCTTCTTCGATTTCATACTGTGACTTTGGCGGAACATATGCAACTCTAGGCGCGGGGGATCGAGCCTCAGAAGCTGGCACTTCTTTGAGAGCGACTAAGGTGAAGAATCTCGAATTACATTGGGGGCAGCGACCAAACGGTTTCCCAACTTCATCTTCGTACTCAGTCTTACAATCTTCACAACGCTTGTGATTCACATTGTTACCCTATCTGCCGTTCAATTCACCGACAATACCCACCTGAGAATTTAAGTTAGTTTTCACAAATTGACCATGGCGGAGGACACACTTATGTTAGGAAATCTTTATCTCTTATCCCTGACCAGTCACACTCCCTGCACGCAATATCCGGATCACTGCCATCACCGTTCATGACGCAGCCACCCACTTCATACTTTTCAAAATCAAATGTCTCGGGATCAGGCATGCCATAAAGAATCTTCCGCAATGTGCCTTCCTCTTCGCACCCAGGACAAATCAGCAGCTTGATCGATTGTCGACGTCGTTTAGTGGTCATGTTTAAAATGTAGACGAGGGCACTGACATTGATGCTTCCAAAAGCATCCTCGCTCCTGTAACTTTCAATTATTCGCACGTTTACACGCTCACTGCGCCCAGGAGGGTCCATGAAAAAAGTCTCTATCGTGGCCCTACTGAGCCTCTTCCTACTTTCTGGATGCGGACTCATCCCGCTATCTGCCGCAGAGAAGAGCTACGTTGATGATTGCAAGACAGTGCAAGCCAATTTTAAAGAATACATAAAAATTCAGGATGAAATCTACAACGGTGATATCGATGACCCTAGATATGACTGGAGGGTTTGGTCTGGAGGCAGCTACCTAGTAACTAATGCAGGGCAAGCTTCTAGAGATACTGCCAGCAATTTCATTAAGGCAAACTTTCCATGGATTTATTCAGCAACAGAGAATCATTTTAAGGATTTCAGTAAAGCCAAATTTTTGGAAGATAGCCCAAGATCGTGGTCATTCGATTATGAGTCAAAGGTGAACGAAGACTTCTTCCGATTGCTTGCAGAAGGTACCAAATTCGAAATCACCAGCGATTCTTTGGAGAAGTTACGAGATGAGTTCTACACAATTGAGGTGGATAAGGTCTTCGCGCTATACGCACCGAGTGATCGATTTAAGAATTGTGATGAAGCACTCGGCCTTGAGGGCGAAGAATCTTTCGAATCTCTCTCCAATGATTATGGTCTCAGTTCGAAAGCAGTCAACGTCAGCACAGTGCTAGAAGTATCGATTGGGCTCTGGGGTTGTGAGAATCTCGGAGTTGGCTATACCGAACATGGAAGAGGCTGGGATAAGTGCGCCAAGTTTGATTATGTCTCAGACCCATCCGATTATCCGAC
>JAIXYD010000159.1 GCA_027490415.1 Streptomycetaceae bacterium | reverse complement strand
TGTCCTTTTCCATGAACAACTTCATCATGTGAAAGTGGAAGCATGAAATTCTCAGACCAAGCGTAAAGAATTGAGAATGTGATCTCGTTGTGGTGATACATGCGGTGGATCGGTTCATGTGAAAGATACTGCAGAGTGTCATGCATCCAGCCCATGTTCCATTTAAATCCGAAGCCAAGTCCATCTGATGCCGTTTCGCGGGTAACACCAGGCCAAGCCGTTGACTCTTCGGCAATCATCATAATTCCAGGATGGGTGCGATATGCAGTTGCAGTCGCTTCCTGTAGTAGCGCTACCGCTTCAAGATTTTCACGTCCACCAAATTTGTTTGGAAGCCATTCACCATCTTCGCGTGAGTAATCGAGGTAGAGCATGGATGCAACTGCATCCACTCGCAGACCATCAATATGGAACTCGGTGAGCCAATAAAGTGCGCTTGCAACAAGGAAATTGCGCACTTCGTTGCGGCCAAAGTTAAAGATGTAGGTACCCCAATCAGGGTGCTCACCTAAGCGAGGATCCGCATGTTCATATAACGCGGTGCCATCAAATCGAGCTAGCGCCCATTCATCTTTTGGAAAATGCGCTGGAACCCAATCGAGAATTACACCGATGCCGGCCTGATGAAGTGTGTCAACGAGATATCGGAAATCGTCAGGGGAGCCAAAGCGAGAAGTCGGCGCAAAGAAGGAAGTGACTTGATATCCCCATGATGGACCATATGGATGTTCTGTTACAGGTAAAAATTCAACATGTGTAAAACCTTGCTTACTGACGTACTCAACGAGCTCAGTTGCAAGATCTCGGTAATTTAATCCCAACTTCCATGATCCAAGGTGCACTTCGTAGACACTCACTGGTGATCGCCACGGCTGAAAGTTACTGCGTGCTGTTATCCAATCTTGATCTTTCCAAACATACGTTGATTCAGTAACAACGGAGGCTGTTAATGGCGGAACTTCTGTCGCTTGCGCAAGCGGATCTGCATGATCTACCCATGAACCAGAATCGGTACAGATAGCAAACTTGTACCGAGTATCAACGCCAATTCCTGGAATGAATATTTCCCAGATACCTGTTGAACCAAGTCGAACCATGGGATGAGTATTTTTGTCCCAGAAATTATGGTCACCAATCAAGCTCACAGCACGCGCATTAGGAGCCCAAACGGAAAAGGCAGTTCCAAGAATATTGCCATCACTATCTCGGATGAGGTGTGCGCCTAATGCTTCCCACAATCTTTCATGACGACCTTCAGCAATGAGGTGAAAATCGAGCTCACCTAAAGTTGAGTGAGGGTTTAGAAATGTAACAGGAGAGATATATTCGGCAGGAGCGCTCTCTGGGTTCTTCTTAAAGAACTTCGAGAAGAGGGACACTAGAGATTCACCGCCATGATGTGAGCGACTTTTCCAACCGGGCGGCTGGGATCTAGTCGTACGAATGAATGAGGATCCCATTCGTATTGCGCTCCGTCAATAAGATCTGTGACCTTAAATCGGGAATCTTTAATTCCTAGCGCCGATAAATCCCAATGCACTGTTGTTTCTTGAGCATTGAGTGGATCGAGATTAACTGTTACCAAAATGAGATCGTCGCCTTCACGTTTGCTGTAAGCGATTATCGAATCGTTATCGCAGTGATGGAAGACAAGGTTACGAAGTCGAGCAAGGGCAATGTGTTTCTTGCGGATCTCATTGAGCTTTGTGATGAAAGGGGCAAGAGTGACCTGCATCTTTGTGGCGCCCTCCCAATCACGGACCTTGATCTCGTACTTTTCAGAATCCATGTACTCCTCACCACCTTCTTTAAAGCGGCGATGTTCATAAAGTTCGTATCCGGCATACATTCCCCACGAAGGTGACAAAGTGCTCGCTAAAACTGCACGCAGCGCAAAGATTGCCGGATTTCCTGATTGCAGGTGGAACGGCAGAATATCTGGGGTATTGACCCAGAAGTTCGGCCGGAAGAACGCTGATGTATGACGAGACACTTCTGTTGCATACTCAGTTAACTCAGACTTTGATGTGCGCCATGTGAAGTAGGTATAAGACTGATGGAAGCCAGCTTTGCCCAGTGCATGCATCATGGCTGGACGAGTAAATGCTTCGGCTAAGAAAATAACATCTGGATTTTCAGAATTCATCGTTGACATTACATCTTGCCAAAAAGCTACCGGCTTCGTGTGTGGATTATCCACTCGGAATATAAGAACTCCTTTAGATACCCAGAATCTAATAATACGCAATACTTCGTTAAGAATTCCTTGATAATCATTATCAAAGTTAATTGGATAAATATCTTGGTACTTCTTTGGTGGATTCTCCGCGTATGCGATGCTGCCATCTGGGCGAGTGGTAAACCATTCCGGGTTGCTCGCTACCCATGGATGATCGGGGGAAGCCTGTAAGGCAAGGTCCATTGCAATATCAATCTTCTGCTCTTTTGCGACTGCAACAAAATTCTCAAAGTCAGCCATCGTGCCCAACTCAGGATTAATTGCATCGTGACCACCTGCACTGCC
>JAIXYD010000002.1 GCA_027490415.1 Streptomycetaceae bacterium | reverse complement strand
GCCTGCTCATCTGTGTACTGAACAGGTGGGGTCTTCATGAAGTATGAAGAAGGTGAAAGCAGCGCTCCACCGACTTTACGATCTAGGCCGATTTTTGCGCAGCGAAGTGCGTCAATGATCACGCCAGCTGAGTTTGGTGAATCCCATACTTCGAGCTTGTACTCAAGGTTCAATGGAACGTCACCGAAGGCACGTCCTTCAAGACGGACATATGCCCACTTACGATCATCGAGCCATGGGATGTAATCAGAAGGTCCAATGTGAACATTCTTCTCACCCATGTCGTGATCTAGCTGTGAGGTCACAGAGTTTGTCTTTGAGATCTTCTTCGACTCTAGGCGATCGCGCTCAAGCATGTTCTTAAAGTCCATGTTTCCACCAACGTTGAGCTGGTAGGTGCGGTCTAGATGTACTCCGCGGTCCTGGAACAACTTAGCCATGATGCGGTGTGTAATTGTTGCACCGACCTGGCTCTTGATGTCATCGCCCACGATTGGAACACCGGCATCTTCAAACTTCTTTGCCCATACTGGGTCTGAAGCAATAAAGACTGGAAGTGCGTTCACGAAGGCACAACCAGCGTCAAGTGCGCACTGTGCGTAGAACTTAGCTGCTTCTTCTGATCCCACTGGTAGGTAGCAGATGAGCACATCTACTTGCTCTTCCTTAAGGGTTGCAACTACGTCAACTGGTGCTGCAGTCGACTCTGTAATTGTTTCGCGATAGTAGCGTCCTAGACCATCGAGAGTTGTTCCACGGAGAACTTCTACTCCTGTCTTAGCGACATCGCTAAATTTAATTGTGTTGTTCTCGCTCGCCCAGATTGCATCTGCGAGGTCAAGACCGACCTTCTTTGCATCAACATCAAATGCGGCAACGAATTTAACGTTGCTGATGTGATACGCGCCGACAGTTGCATGCATGAGACCAGGGATCTCTTGATCTGAAGCAGCGTCCTTGTAATAAGTAACACCTTGCACCAATGAGTTGGCGCAGTTTCCTACTCCAACGATGGCAACACGGATGTCGCCTTTTCCAGTTGTGATTTTCACTCTATTTCCTCTCGGTTTTGATCATGTCTTCAAGCCAGGCAATTTCTCGCATGGCCGATTCCAACGAATGGCGGCGCCACTCTTCTAGATATTTATCGATACCCGAAGGCGAGCGCTCGAGTTCGACTCGGAGCATTTCGGCCTTCTCTTGAAGTCGACGGTGACGCCCTTCAAGAATTCTGATTCTGTTCTTTGTTGATGTAGGGCTAAAGAAAGCGAAACGGATTTCAAAGCCATCGTCTTCCCATGCCTCAGAGTTAACGCTCTCGGCCAACTCAACGAAGCGATCTTCTCCGGCCTGGGTGATGGCATAAACGATGCGTGAGCGACGCGATCCGGCCTCAGCTGTTGTCTCTTTGATTAACCCCGCCTCCAACATTCTGCGAAGTTGTGGGTATAAGACTGAGAAAGAGAGCGCTCTGAAGGGACCGAAAATTGCGCTGATTCGTTTGCGGAGCTCATAGCCATGTAGTGGGCTCTGCGAGAGGAGGCCAAGGAGTGCAAACTCCAAAGACTCTGCACGTGAGCGCATGGCTCCTCCTAGATCCTGATGGTTATATATCGAGCGCTATATATCGAATCGATATATCGGACGCTATTCAATACGAAATACCCCCTTGAGGCAACTCTCAGGAGATTCCGACTCGCCGAGGGCTACTAGTGGGTTCCCTAGGAGTTAGTTCTACCCTCATAACTGGTCATCCTGGCCTGCCGCCCACGCTTAGAGGTGCGCGGTATTCGAGGAAGGAAATCTACGTGTCACTATTTTCATGGAAACTCCATGGCGATGGCTCAACGATCAAATCGGGAGAAGTCGTAGCCCCAGATGAGCGCCTGAGCTGGCCATTTACCATCGGCCTTGGTTTACAGCACATCGCCGCCATGTTCGGAGCAACATTCCTAGTTCCAATCCTTACCGGCTTTCCGGCAACAACCACGCTCTTCTTCTCTGGCGTCGGCACCCTCCTCTTCCTCATCATTACTCAGAACAAAGTTCCTAGCTATCTCGGATCATCCTTTGCATTCCTTGGCCCAATCGCTGCGGCAATGGGCGCAGAAGGTGGCGGAATGGCAGGAGCGCTCGGCGGTATCGTCTTTACCGGTGTTCTGTTAATTCTTGTTGGTCTTGTAGTTCGTGCTGCAGGAATCGGTTGGATCAACACTCTGATGCCACCAATTGTTACTGGCGCGATCGTTATGTTGATCGGTCTCAATCTCGCACCAGCGGCTAAGAATAATTTCCAAGGCCTCGTTGGCGGAAAAGTTGTTGATCCAAATGCAACAATGATCGGAATCATCACTCTGGTATCGATCGGTCTGCTCACGGCTTTCTCTCGCGGAATTATCGGACGCATCAGCATCTTCCTTGGTCTAGCTGTTGGTTACATCACTGCTTTTGCTATGGGTGATGTGAATACAGATGGAATCAAAGCAGCCAAGTGGGTCGCAGCTCCAACTTTTGAAACCCCAACATTTAAATTCAGCATCATGATTCTCTTCCTCCCGGTAGTTCTTGTGCTCATTGCCGAGAACGTCGGTCACGTCAAAGCAGTTGCTGCAATGACCGGAAAAGATCTCGATAGTCAAATGGGCAATGCACTTATGGCTGATGGTGTTGCAACCACGCTTGCAGGTGCAGGTGGTGGTTCTGGAACAACAACGTATGCCGAGAACATCGGTGTGATGGCATCAAGTCGTGTCTACTCCACTGCTGCCTATTGGGTTGCTGGTTTCGGAGCAATCCTGCTCTCGCTCTCTCCTAAGTTTGGTGCTGTGCTTGCCGCAACTCCAATGGGAGCACTCGGTGGTGCTGGTACAGCACTCTTTGGAATGATCGGAATTCTTGGCGCACGAATCTGGGTTGATAGTCGCTCAGATTTCTCAAGTCCAATCAATCTCCTAGTAGTTGCATCAGCGATCATCATTGGTATCGCTGATTACTCATGGACAAAGGGTGATTACACCTTCACTGGTATCGTCAACGGAACTCTGGTTGCGGTCATCGGTTATCACGTACTTCACGCGATTGCGAAAGCACGCGGGAAGTAATTTCAATACTAGGTTCAGAGCTAGGGCCTCGGATTTTTTTCCGGGGCCCTAGCTATTTATCTCTATGATGCAGGGGTGGATTTCTTGGGATTAGTAATACCGACTCGGATCAGTGAATATCTGATAGCCGCCATCGTGATAATCCTGGCTCCTGGACCAAGTGTTTTATTTGTGATCGCACGAGCAATTGCTTGGGGTCGCAGAGTTGCAGTTCTTACCGTTCTTGGAAATTCATCGGGCGCTCTTGTGCTCTCTGTAGTTGTAGCACTTGGCTTTGGCCCACTTCTTTCGCGCTCGGATCTTCTCTATGCAGCGGTGCAATGGGGCGGGGGTCTCTATCTTCTCTACTTAGGTGTTGATGCATGGCGAAAACGAGCTGCACACGCTGCCGATATGAACGTCGCCGCAGAATCATCTGAACCAACTCTTTGGCAGTGCGTGCGCGATGGATTCTGGGTAGGTGCACTTAATCCAAAAGGAATCGTCTTCTTTGCAGCAGTACTTCCTCCCTTTGTTGATAAAGACCAGGGAAATATTGCCCAGCAATTAGTTCTTATGGGGATCATCTTTGCCGTCCTCGCATTCTTCCTCGATTCCACGTGGGGCTTATTAGCTGGCACTGCCCGAGCGTGGCTAGCCAATGACACTCGACGACTAATTTTTCTTCGGGCCATGGGAGGAATCGTCATCATGATTCTTGGAATTCTTGTCATTGCAACTGCCGCTCGTGATTTAATCGCATCATGAGCCAGCAGAAAATTAATCGCCCCGATAAACCTGCCAGAGATACCATCGCACCTTCTGATCTCACCTTTGGTCTGTCAACTTGTAAGCGATGTCTATGGATTAAGTACTGGTTTAAGGTGACAATGCCGGGTCAATTCCCGTTAGTCAAACCTTTAGCTGATGCACAGGAAGAACACTTCCGCAGGGCATCGATGCAAGATTTAGATCCCTCTCTACCTGCTGGCGTAGTAAAGCAGTGGGGGCAATGGGTTAAGTCAGCTCCACTTGTAATCGCAGGACGTCAGACATCGTGGAAGATTCTTGGGATTTATGACCTTCTTGCTCACTATGAAGATGGTTCAGTTGGAATCATCGATTGCAAAGTCTCGGATTCAGATCGCGATAACGGCGCCTTCTATGCACCGCAGCTCGAGGCATATGCCCATGCCTTGGAAAATCCAGATCGCGGAAAACCTTTTCCTGTTTCCACAATGGGCTTACTTGTCTGGAAGCTCAATGGCATTACAGAAACTGCAGATGGCGCGCACGGATTTGGAGTTACTCAGCATTATCTACCGGTCGAACGAGATAGCGATAAATTCCAAGAGTTACTCGTTGAGTTAATCGATGTGATCGAGGGAGAGTTCCCAGAAGCTGGTCCAGAATGTCAGACCTGTAACTACCTCATCCAACGTGCAGAGTTGGAATCACGGTAGTTACTCGGAATCTTCCTCTGAATTACTCTTGCCCGCCTTCTTGGCTTTGACGGCGTACTCATCTACATACTCTTGACCAGATAGCTCTTGGATACGATTCATAATCTGATCTGTTACAACACGCAGATATGCAAGATCCGAAGAGTCGCCGTCAAAATACATGGGCTCCCCAAATGTCATTCCCACTCTTTGAATGTTAGGAACTACTTGACCTGTTGGCTGAATCTTTTCAGTATTAAACATCGCAACTGGAACAACGGGAGCTCCAGATTCGATAGCAAGTCTGGCGATACCAGTGCGTCCCTTGTAAAGCCGACCATCAGGTGAACGCGTTCCTTCAGGATAGATTCCCAGACACTTACCTTCCGATAAAACTTGGAGGCCTGTGATCAGGGCAGCCTCGCTGCGACGGCCACCAGAACGATCTACTGGAACTTGTCCCAGCGCGATAAAAGTTAACTTCTTCAATAAGCCCTTTGGTCCAGGCGAAGTGAAGTACTCGCTCTTTGCAAGAAAGGTCACTTTGCGTGGAACGACGAGCGGCATAAAAATTGAATCACTAAATGAAAGATGGTTCGAAGCAATGATCAATGGGCCAGTGGCGGGAACATTGCGAAGACCCTTCACCTTGGGGCGAAAGAGGATCATCAGGAAAGGCGTCAAGAAGGCGCGCAAAGTGCCGTAGGGCAGATTGTTCATGCTCATAATTTAACCCCTTTTCTACTCAATTGGCGAAGTTTGTGCGAATATAAAGCATGACATCTACCTCCGGTGACTCAGATGAGGCACATGACGCCCAGAATCCGCGAGAGGATGATAAAGATCTCATAGACGAGAAATTTCACGCGCTTGTCTCTGGACTCTCACTGGATGAGAGCTCACCTACAACCTATCTCGATGATTTAGATAGAAATGTCGATGATGAACATTTCACTCCCCCAGCGCCTGCGAAAACAAATCTAAAGAAATTCTTCACAGATGGTGTGACGGCGTTCAAGAAGTGGAAAGATAACCCGCGTTCGGATAATTCAGGCCTCGATGATGATGGAGCACAAGTATGAGTACAGATTTTCGCTGGGGAATTCTCGCTAGTGGCGGTATCGCGCAAGCGTTTGCGAGAGATCTTTCATTCTTTAACAACCACATCGTCGCAGCCGTTGGCTCGCGTTCCAAAGAGAGCGCTGAGGCATTTGCGATTGAGTTCCCTGGTTGTGTCGCCTACGGTAGTTATGAAGAGTTGGTCAACGATCCAACCCTCGATGCAATCTATGTTGCAACTCCACATCCTTATCATGTAAGCAATACAGTCCTAGCGCTTAATGCCGGAAAACCTGTTCTGTGTGAAAAGCCTTTAACAATCAATGCCCAAGAAGCACGTCAAATGAAAGCAGCAGCTGATGCCAATGGCGTTGCGCTGATGGAAGCGATGTGGGCACGATTCTTGCCACACATGTACAAGGTTCGAGAAATTGTTGCATTAGGAGTACTCGGTGATATCTGGGCTGTTGAAGCCGACCACGGTCAACGACTATCCGACTACGCCAATCCGCGTCACTGGGAACCTTCTCTTGGCGGCGGTGCACTTCTTGATCTTGGTATTTATCCAATCTCCTTTGCTCATATGGTCTTAGGTAAGCCTGATTCAATTACATCTTCTGCCACATTCACCGATAAGGGTGTTGATGCCAGTTCGACTGCAATTTTTAACTACAAGAGCGGGGCCCAAGCGATCCTCACATCAAACATGATGGTCTCGACTCCATGCCGGGCAACAATTTGTGGAACGCTCGGAAAAATCGAAATCGATCGCACCTTCTATAACCCAGCCGCAATGAGAGTCATCATGCACGATGGCACCACGAATGAATATCCAAATGACTACAAGGGTCATGGTCTTCGTGAACAAGCTAAAGAATTTGAACGAGTAGTTCGCTCTGGTGCTATGAATTCACCAATCCTTACTCCTGATGAGAGTATTGAGATAATGGGTTCACTTGATGAGATACGTCGCCAGATCGGCTTGATTTATCCCAGCGAAAAGTAATTGGGGTTACAAGCGGGCTAAATCCGCTACGCCAACCAACCCTGCCTCGTTGCCAAGCTCTGCTGGAACGATATCTGGATACGGATGCTTGCCTGCAAATGGCATATGGCGAATGAGTGATTCGCGAGTCGGAGTTAAAAGAATTTCTCCCGCTTCAACAACGCCGCCACCAATGACTACTCGCGTCGGATCTAAAATCACACAAAGAGATGCGATCCCTGCACCGAGAAAGTGCGCTGTTGTATTAAATGCTGCCAGCGCAACAGGATCACCGTTTTGAGCTGCCTCTGTAATGTGCTTGCCGGTAAGTCCATCGAGGGTTCCATTGCCGAGTGCAAGTAAGTTGCGGGCAAGTTCAGGAGTTGCACTGATCGCTTCACGAGCATGACGCATAAGCGCACTTCCGCTTGCGTATTGTTCAAAACAACCACGAGCACCACATCCGCAGAGATGACCTTCAGGAACTACGCGCATATGTCCAATCTCTGCCGCAATTCCAAAGCCACCTCGATAGAGATTTCCGTTTACGACGATACCGCCACCGATACCCGTACCTACCGTAACGATCAGCAGATGATCATGACCACGGCCGGCACCAAATGCCGCCTCTCCCCACGCAGCAGCATTTGCATCATTTTCAATCACAACGGGAAGACCAAGAAGGGCAGTTAATTGCGCATCAAGATCTACGCCATTCCATCCTGCGATGTTTGGGGTTGCCAGCATAGTTTTTCGATCCGAAGAGACAAACCCTGCTGCCGAGATACCAACTGAATCAACTGAGTATGAAGACATCAACTCTCGAGCAACATCGGCGATTGTCTGAGTTAATGCGGTACCACCCTCGCGCGGAGTGTCCCGGCGAGCATCAATGAGAATCTTTCCAGATTCGTCAACAACACCACCGAGTACTTTGGTTCCACCGACATCAATTCCGATTGTGTAGCTCACTAGTGCAATTAACCTTCGCAGTGCTCTTTGAGTTGAGCAAGTGCTTGATCAATTGTTGTCTTCTCTTGCTTTGTAACCATCATTTGAGGAATTGGCATTGAGACACCGACTGAAAGTTCGTAGGTAACTTCGGTTTCATCACCCAAATCTTTGAGGATGTATGCCCCATCCATCTTGGTAAGCATATTTGCATCTTCGAGTTCGAACTCAAGACGTGCAGGTGCACCATCCCAGTTATAGGTAAGACTTACTTCATCCTTAAGTGCACCGGCTGCGATGGTCAGTGTCGCACCAGTTACGCGTCCGGCTTCATCCCGCTCAGAAACCTTGACTTTTGTTATGGAATCCGACCACTCAGGGTACTTTTCAAGATCGAAAAGAACCTCACTTACCTTGCTCATAGGTGCTTCAATGACAATTGTTGATCTACTCATATCGCTCATGGCCCTAGGTTACCCCGAGAAATCTCTTTCTGGGATCTCCCATTTTTGTGATTCCCCCGATAGCGTTTGCCCATGAGCGAATATTCAGTTAAACCACTTGTCCCTGTAGCCACTGAGGGGAACCTCACCGAACTCATTGCACATCGTGCATGGTTTGAACCAGAACGCGTAATCATGTCCCGTCCCCTCGGAGATGGATGGCAGCCAGTAACTGCGCGCGAGGTTGAGGCAGAAGTTCGAGCAACTGCCAAAGGTTTAGTTGCTGCTGGAATCAACATTGGTGACCGCGTAGCAATTATGGCTCGCACTCGATACGAGTGGACAATCTTAGATTTTGCTATTTGGTTTGCCGGTGGATGTGTTGTTCCTATCTATGAAACATCATCTGCAGAGCAAGTTGATTGGATTTTGAGCGACTCTGGCGCAGTTGGGCTGATTGTCGAGACACCAACTCACCGTGAGCTTGCTCAGACTGTATTGCCATCACATACAAAGCATGTATGGACGATGACTGACGACGTTCTCTCAGTACTTGCGCGCGCTGGCGCAAATGTCAGCGATGATGAGATTGATCGTCGTCGCAACTCCTTAAGTCCAGAAACTCTCGCAACTTTGATCTACACATCAGGAACAACTGGAAAACCTAAGGGTGTATCGCTCACTCATGGAAACTTCCTTTCTGAGTGCGGAAACGTAGTTCAGGGAGCATCAGATCTATTCTTAAAGCCTGGTGGATCAACGCTCCTCTTCTTGCCGGTTGCACACGTATTTGGTCGCATGGTTCAGATCGGAGCAATTACTGCAGGTCTGCATCTAGCTCATTGCAGTGATCCAGTAGGTCGATTGCTACCTGACTTGCAATCTTTCAAGCCAACATTCGTTCTTGCAGTTCCTCGCATCTTCGAGAAGGTGTACAACGGTGCAGAGGCAAAGGCTGAAGCAGCTGGTAAGGGCAAGATCTTTAGAAAAGCTGCTGCAATAGCCATCGAATATAGCGAGAATATGGATTCCAAGAAATTCAATCCACTGCTCTCACTCAAGCATGGTCTCTTTGACAAGCTCGTGTTTTCAAAGATTCGCGCGAGCTTAGGTGGCGCAGTTGAAGCTGCTATTTCTGGAGGAGCTCCGCTAGGTGCCCGTCTTGGCCACTTCTTCCGTGGCGCAGGAATCACAATTTATGAAGGTTATGGATTAACCGAAACTACTGCTGGAGCAACACTTAACATCACCGGCAATATTGAAATTGGTTCTGTTGGACGCCCTATTCCGGGAACAACAATCAAGATCGCAGAAGATGGAGAAGTTCTCATTAAAGGCCCAATCGTCATGCGCGGTTACTGGCAGAACGATCAAGCAAATAGCGAAGTCTTCGAAGGAGATCGTTGGTTTAAATCAGGTGACCTTGGTCGACTTGATGAAAACGGATTCCTCTACATCGTAGGTCGCAAGAAAGAACTGATCGTTACTGCGGGTGGAAAGAACGTTGCCCCAGCAGTTCTGGAAGATCGTCTCCGTTCGCATCCATTGGTAAGCCAGTGCATGGTTGTCGGCGATAACAAACCATTTATTGCTGCCCTCATCACCATTGATCCAGAAATGATCAAGGGATGGATTGCCACCAATAAGAAGGAAGGCGCAACGATTGATGTATTGCGCAATGACCCAGATCTACTGGCTGTTATCCAAACAGCAGTGGATGAGGCAAACAAGGCTGTGAGTAAGGCTGAATCAATCCGTAAATTCACAATCTTGGCTGAAGATTTCACTATCGCAGGGGGTCAGCTCACCGCAAAGCTCTCTGTCAAACGCCATGTTGTTGCACAGCAATACGCTGCAGAGATTGAAGCTCTCTTCAGTAAAGAATAGAGAGCGTTTACCTTCATGGCGCAATCCACAAGAGTTGAGATTGCCCAGGAGATTCATGATGGCATCGCACAAGATCTTGTTGCACTCGGTTTTCAACTTGATCTTGTGCTTGCCGCACCCCTTACACCGGCAACTATTCGCAATGACGTTCGCACCATTCGCTTCCGAGTCTCAGAGCTCATCGAAAAGGTGCGCGATGAAATATATGACTTAAGAACTAGTTCAGAATTCACTGCCGAATTGCACCGAGTGGTGGCCTCCATCTCCGCCGATATTAGAGTTACAAGTGAGGAAATTGAGCTATCCGCGGACGATAAACACCTGCTGCTTCGGGTCATCTCTGAACTTCTCAGAAATGCTCATACTCATTCTGGGGCTAGCCAGATTCACCTAGAACTTTCGACAGGCGAGGATGGAGTCATGGTGAAAATTTCTGATAACGGCCACGGCGGAGTCACATCAACTTCGGGGCGTTATGGGATTTTAGGTTGCATTGAGCGCATCGAAAATCGTGGCGGCTCAATCGAAATAAATTCTCGAGAGGATGGAACAACCATCACCATAATCTTGTGAGTGCATCAGTTCTTGTTATTGATGATCACCCACTCGTGCGTGATGGAGTTAAGCGATCACTTGCAGCGGCTGGATTTGAATGCATAGGAGAAGCTGGCTCACTTAAAGAAGCTATCGCCATGATTGCCCTGCTAAATCCGGATGTGATAACCGTTGATCTGAATTTGCCAGATGGTAACGGTCTTGAAATCATAAGTTGGGCAAGAAAGCACTCGCCCACCATTGTGATTATTGTTCTAAGTCTCGAAAATGGATTGGATCTCATTGTCGCAGCGACCAAGGCGGGTGCACAAGGGTTTATCTCGAAATCAGAGAGTGCCGAACACCTGGTGACTGCAATCAGATCAGTCCTGGCCAATCCTTCAGTGTTTATCAGCAGTCAGACTATTGCTCTTATCGGGCGCGAAAGAGTTCAAGATTTACTCTCCCCCAGAGAGGTCATGGTCTTATCTCATCTTGATGGCGAATTGAGCATCGCTGAAATTGCTGGTGCGATGTTTATCTCCCATGCCACTGTAAAAAGTCACTGCGCAACGATTTATCGAAAACTGGAGACCCACTCGCGAAGAAGCGCTGTAGCTCGAGCAAAAACTATTGGTTTACTTTGAGCAGCTCGGCAAAGCGCGCTGACCAGATATCCCATCGCCACTCTTGAATAATCCACTCACGCCCACGTACACCCATAGCCTTAGATCGCTGTGGATCTAAGAGAAGCTCAACCGTTGATGCTGCGACAGCTTCCTTCTTAGTACCATCGACTACCAATCCAGTCTCACCTTCAAGAACCGCATCCGGCGCGCCGCCAGAGTTACCTGCAATTACTGGCAAGCCACATGCACTTGCTTCAAGATAGACAATGCCAAGTCCTTCGACCTCTAATCCAGCTAGTCGTGATCGTGATGGCATAACAAATACATCACCGACACAAATGTATCGAGGTAAATCTGAGTACTGGATGCGACCAATAAATGTCACGCTCTCTTGAATTCCAAGTGACTTAACACGATTCTCCAAGTAACTGCGATATGGACCTTCCCCAATCATGACAAGGTGAGCGTGCGGAACCTCTCTCAAGATGGTTGGCATCGCCTCGATCAAAACATCCTGTCCTTTGCGATGGACGAGTCGACCGACACTGACAATTACCTTCTTCTCAGCAAGGTTTAGCTCTTCCCGTAATTGATGCGCATCCCGAGGAGAGAAATGCTCAGTATCTATTCCGGGCGCAATCTTCACCATTTTGGATGCGTTTTCCACTGACATCGATTGGGCGATTGCGTTGCGCGTATATTCACCAAGGTACGTCAGATGATTTACATTACGTGAGATAAATTTAATCGCCATGGTAAATGGCCACACCTTGGACCACCACACTTCATGTCCATGAGTAAGAGCAACAATGTGCTTGACTCCCGCCTTACGCAGACTTCGCGATAAGAGCCCTAAGGGCGCAGCTGCGCCAAAGAATGCGGTTGAGATATTTCGTTCCCGCACTAAGGCATTGATGCAGAATGCAACCCCAGGTGTGGGTAGAAGTATCTTTGCCTTATCGCGAATGACTTCTACGCCGAAATCTTCGAGCCACTTACGATCATAAGACTCTGAATTATCTTGTGCGCTGGTGTACACAATTACGCGCGAGCGAGGAAGTCTTTCAATTAATCCAATTACGAAGGTTTCGATTCCCCCGGCGCGAGGACCAAAATCATTTGTGATGCAGAGAATTTTCTCCACTAGAAGCGGCGTGCCCCAACATAAGGTTTCTTACCGAGGTTGCTAGCGCTAGCAACCTTCACGCGAGAACCTGATCTCGGTGCATGAACCATCTTTCCTCCACCGAGATAAATTCCAACGTGAGAAACTGGACGCCCAAAGAAGACAAGATCGCCAGGTTTTAATTGACTGCGAGAAACTGCCTTACCCATGCGCGATTGCGCGGCTGAAGAATGTGGAAGAGAGACTCCAGCTGCTTGGAAGGCACGCATAGTCAAACCTGAACAATCCCAGTAAGTCATGCCAGCTGCACCGAAAACATACTTGTCACCGATTTGCTTGAGTGCATACTTCAAGGCAACACCCGCTCGTCCTGATACACCAGCGGCAGCTCGTGCATCCGCCAGCGAGCGCTTCTGATCTGCATCTTCTTCTTGTTGGGCAAGGCGCGCTAAGCGTTCACGGTCTTCCTTTTTCAACTTGGCAAGAATGGATTCGGCTTCTTTGAGCTTTGCCATCGCCTTCGCAGACTGAGCCTCGTACTTCTTCTTGGCTGCAGTCACCAGCGCTAATTTGTCATTGACTGTGAGTGAGGTTGCGGTCAATCTCTGCTTCGCCGCTTCATACTTGCGGAGTTGAGTTGCCTTACTTCGAGTTATAGATTCAAGAGAGCCGGCAGCCGAGAGATAAAGAGCTGGATCGCTGGAGAAAAGTAGTTCCAGGCTCTGTCCTAATCCCCCATTTTTATACTGCTCGATTGCGATTACTCCCAGAGATCGAGAGAGCGTCTCCACGGTCTTTCCTTGAACAGCCTCTGCAGCCTGAATACCAGCTAACTGTTTCTGGAGGGAAGCCAACATGACCTTGGCTTCTTGGGCTCCCTCGGCTGCGGCAGTTGCGTCTTCCTCAAGTTCTCGGACCTTGGCCTGTACCTCGGCCAGCGTTGGGGCCGCGTAGGCAGTAGAAGGCAGGCAGGCGGCGATAACGATCAGCGCAAGGCCAATCAACGACGCCGTCCTTCTGCCTGGCAGATTCTGCATGGAGCAAGGCTAACCTCCCTTTGCGCTGGGCCTCAACTCAAATTGAGCCTAGAAGTCTGTGAATCGAGTGAAATTGCCCCCATATGTGAGGACGATCCCGCTCTTGCCTACCCAATTTTGATCCACAGCAGCGATAACCTTCCCGCCATGAACGCATCGGCCGGAGTAGGACAAGTAATCGCAACCTTGGTCGTGGGAAGCGATGGCAGCACAGCAAAAGATGGCTCATCTCGTGGCGTCACATCCACTCTTGATCGCGCACGTTTTCTCGAACGTCGCCGCCACGTAGATGCAATTTTGATCGGTGGAAACACTGCACGCACTGAGCCCTACCGAAAAACACCTGTCCCTGTAGTCGTGATTTCAACATCGATGGTTAATGCCTTAGCCGACAATCGTCAGGCTTATTGGTGGAATGCATCTCCTTCAGAAGCGCTCGAGAGAGCCCGTCGCCTCTTTGGGCCAACTATCTTGGTGGAGGCAGGGGCTTCGATCATCAACGAACTCATTGCAACGGGAGAGGTTAATCGACTCGAGCTTAGCGTGACGCAAGTTTCAGGCGGTGAAGATCGCATTGATATTCAAGAAATGCTCTCGCACTTCACTCATGTCGAAAGTGAGAACGAAGGCGAAACTATTTTTTATACAGCAACTCGCTGATAATTACTGAAATCCAGCAATAAGCGCCACACCGAGAACCGCACTCACAATTCCCGCATATTGCACTTTGTGTAATCGCTCTTTGAGAAAAATAAAAGCTAGCAACGCGGTCATAATTGGATAAAGGGCGCCGAGCACATTGGCAAGAGATACAAGTCCCTTCGTCGTTGCGATTCCTAAAATTAAGTTTGCACTGAAATCTGCAACTCCGATAAACACAAGAAGTGGAATATTGGCCTTACTCATCCCCCCAGTTCCACGAAGTCGAATGAGAATGCTGATACTCACGATCAATGTTGCTGAACGCATTGAAACCATCGTCATCACCGCACTCGATTGTGAACCCTTGGCCATAAAAACTAGACACACACCAAAGCCCACTGCAGCACCGAGTGCGAGCACGACTGGCTTTAGAGGTAGCCCTTGCGAAACCTCCGGACCACTTGCCATGAATGCTCCAAGTAGTGCGAATACAACTCCGATAGTCACCAGAGTGTTAAATCTTTCATCTAGAAAGAAAATTGCGTAGAGAAGTGGAATCAGTGCACTCATTGCACTAATAGGAGAGACAACTCCCATGCGCCCTGTTGCAAGTGCGCGATAGAGGCAAATTAAACCTAGGTATCCGCAGAACCCAGCTGCAATTCCAGGAAGAAGATATCCCTGGCTTCCTAAGGCTTGCGCATCCCAAGACCCTGTCACTGTGGCAAGAATGATTCCGAAAATAAGCCCGATGATTTGGGTGACAGAGAGAACGGCAGTTGGCGGAAATTTCTTACTCAGATTTCCACCGTGATAATCGGCTGCTCCCCAAAGTCCACTGGATATAAGTGCAAGTAGGGCAGCCACAAAGCAGAAGATAGCGCAGAATCGGTGCCGCCTCCCGCAGGTGAGCGCATGCGCAATTTAGAATAAGGCAATGGACACCGCCGGCTTTAATCGATTGATTGAAGTCCTTCGAAGTGCAACTCCCCGTAGTGAAATCATCCTTGAGGAAGTTCCACCCCCACAGAAATTAGCAACCTACTCATTCGCATTCACCGCAGATGTCACTAATGGTCTTATTGGCGATGCCGAAGATGATGTAGCAACAGGAAGATTTGTTCTTCTGCACGAACCAGGCGGCCAAGATACGTGGGAGGGTGAATTTCGATGTGTCACCTTTGTGAGCGCAGATGTGGATGCAGCAATGCAAGAGGATCCACTTCTACCTGAAGTTGGATGGACCTGGCTTCTGAATTCTTTGGATAGTTATGGCTGCGCGTACAGTGCACCATCTGGAACAGTCACTCGAGTTTCTAGTGCATCCTTTGGAAAGCTCTCCCCTCGCAACAATGAATCAGAGATAGAGATTCGTGCATCCTGGACTCCAACCCTTTCCCAAGGCGAGGATGTCGGCCAGGTTCTGCTCAACCATGTCATGGCATGGTGCAACCTCATAGCTGAAATTTCTTTCTTGCCGCCAATTGCAGATGGCGTTACATCAATTACTAAGTCTCGTAAATAACCCATCACTATGACTGAAGAAGTTGCGGTACCAACTCCGCTCTTAGCGCCATCGGCAGGTCTACCTGATGTCATCGATAGTGAAGAGATGTTTTCAGATGCAATTGCTCAGTTGGCTCAAGGTCATGGCCCCTTTGCACTCGATGCAGAGCGCGCAAGTGGCTATAAATTCAGTGCACGCGCCTATCTCATCCAGATAGCGCGCAATGGTGGAGGGCTTCACCTCATTGATCCAATTCCATTTGGACCCGGACATCATCTCTTTGCAAAACTCAATGACCTTCTGGCAACGGATGAAGTTATTCTTCATGCGAGTACACAAGATTTGCCGTGCCTGCGCGAAGTTGGAATAAATCCAGTGCGCCTCTTTGATACAGAACTCGGTGGACGATTAGCAGGGCTACCGCGTGTTGGTCTTGGCCCACTTTTGGAATCTCTCCTTGGTATTTCCTTAGCTAAAGAGCATTCGGCTGTTGATTGGTCTACTAGGCCGCTACCGAAGGATTGGCTTAACTACGCGGCGCTTGATGTAGAGCTTCTCGTTGAATTACGCGATGAAGTCGATGCACTCCTTGAGGCAGCAGATAAATCGCATTGGGCAGAACAGGAGTTTGCAGCAATTCTCGCAGCACCGCCTTCTCCCGCCCGCGTAGATCCGTGGCGCAGAACTTCCGGAATGCATCAGGTGAAGAAGCGACGTCAACTCGCTGTCGTTAAAGGGTTATGGGAATCTAGATTTGAACTTGGAAAAGAACTTGATATTTCTCCCGGTCGACTACTTTCTGATGCCGCAATCTCAGCTCTTGCGCTAGCTGTCACAGATGATGCACTTTTTGAAAACAAGAAACATCTTGAGAAGGTGTTGCGACCAATTGGTTTACGTGCGCGCTGGTTAGAGCATGCTTCTCGTTGGATATCTGCCATCGCAGCAGCTCGTGCGCTACCCGAAGATGATCTACCGCCTGTTCGAGCAGCGAGCGATGCACTACCGCCTGTAAAAGTGTGGCGAGAAAAGTATCCGTTGCGTTATGCTGCCCTTACGCATGCTCGACACAATCTTTCACTTCGGGCAAAAGAGCTCTCTATTCCGTTGGAGAACATGATCTCCCCCGAGCATGTGCGCAGAATATGTTGGAGCTCTCCCGTAGGACATGTCGATCAAGCACTCGTCGAACTAGGTGCTCGCCCTTGGCAACGAGAGATTGCAGCACCAATCCTTGAATCAGCGCTCTTAGAGAAAGAGCCTCTAGAGGCAGTAGAAGTTGCACAGCCGGATCAGTCTGAACAGCAAGAAGTTAGCGAAGAGAGAAGTATCTAACTGGTCCAAGATGTTCTAGGTAGACCGTTTGGCCAACGCTAAATTCTGCTGGACCCGCAACACGTGCTCGAATGATTGTGTGTGAGCTAGTTAAATCAATTGTGAGCATCGCATCATGTCCGTAGTAATCAATATGTCTAAGTAGACCTTCTTGACCTTTACCGGCATCTTTTGACACTCGGATTTCCTCTGGCCGAATAACCACATATCCTGATTGGCTATCACCGACTGAACTTCCGGAGGCGGAGAGCGGATATTCAATAAGACCTGACGTTGATTTGCGTGCTGGCAGAGTTAATACATCTCCCGTACTCGCTGCGATCTCGGCGGAATTCGGTGCTTCGTACACTTCTTCCGGTGTACCGCTCTGTGCGACTTGACCATCACGCATCAAAATCACTCGATCCGAGGAGACAAGCGCCTCTTCACGATCGTGAGTAACCAGTAACGCAGTTGAACCCAGTGAACGCAGAAGACCAATGACTTCGGTGCGCAGTTCATCTCGGAAGCTGGCATCGAGGGCTGCAAATGGTTCATCGAGAAGAATCAATTTAGGTTTAATGGCGAGTGCTCGCGCAAGGGCAACTCTCATTTGTTGACCACCAGAAATTTGATAAGGCATGCGCTCTTCTAGGCCATTCATACCAATGAGTGAAATCATTTCAGCTGTGATCTGCGAAATCTCGTTGCGGGAATACTGAGATCGATCGAGACCAAAAGAAATATTTTTAGCAACTGAAAGGTGCGGGAAGAGCGCGCCCTGTTGTGGAACATAGCCCGTACCACGCTTACTTGGTGGCAACACAACTGAAGAAACACCAACGAGCTTTGATCCAAATCGAATAGTTCCACCATTCGGTTGGATCAAACCTGCAATCGCACGAAGAAGTGTTGTCTTTCCGCATCCAGATGGGCCAAGGAGAGAAGCAATCTCTCCCTCTGCCAATTCTAGTGAGAGGTCTGAAATTATTTCGCGATCACCAAATTTGACGGTGAGGTGAGAAACGCTCAGTGAAGTCATCTACAGAAACCTCACCTTCTTCTCGATTTCATTCTCTCTGACTTCTTTACTAGTCGTACGAGGAAGAGTCAGAATGAATGTTGGAATAGCTGCAATTGCAACTAATATTAAGGCATACGGCGCTGCCTCATTAAATCGACTGATGGAGGCAGCACTCCAGATCTGTGTTGCCAAGGTATCCATGCCTGTTGGTCTGAGCATCAACGTTGCAGGAAGCTCTTTCATAGCTGTGAGAAATACCAAGAGAACTCCTAGAGACATGCTTGGTAGCGCAATGGGAAATACAACTTCGGTTGCGATTTTAGATCTACTTTTTCCGAGAGTGGCAGCAACTTCTTTGAGCTGTGGTGAGACAAGTGCCAGCGAAGTTGAGGTGGACGCGACAGATTTAGCCAGAAACAAGACCGCATATGCAAAGGCGAGCAGGTAAATCGATTGATATAGCCCGCCTAAACGAGAGCCAAAGGAGACTAGAGCTAATCCAACAACGACTCCTGGGAGGGCGTGTGAAATAAGAATCGATTTTTCAGAGAAGGTTGTAAATCTTCCCTTGCCTTGTGAAATCAAGAACGCTAACGGTAGCGATAGAGCAAAGGCAACAATTGCACCAAGTGCCGCCACACTCACTGTTGAAGCAGCAGCCGTAACAAGATCAGTTACTGCAACCGCCGTAGGATTTGCTAGGAATCGTGAAACCAAAACATAGAGTGGAAGAGCCACTGCACAGAAAATATAACCGGCAAGCACGCTCAGTGTAAGTAACGACAGTGCGGATCTATCTATACGGCGAATCGAATTTTGGAACCCTTCATTACCTCGAGTCTCAAAGTCTCTTCCCTTAAGTCTTGTTTCGAAGGAGATGAAGACGGCAGCAGCAAGGAATAGAAGTATTCCAATAATCGAAGCAGCACCTCGATCGTAGGAAGACTTGAATAGATTCTGAATGGATACGGTGAGCGTCTCAACATTAAGCAACGAAACCGCGCCAAAGTCACTGAGTACATAGAGACCTGATAAAAGTGCACCAGCGCTGATACTGCGTCGCACTTGCGGCAAGATGATGCGAAAGAAGATAGCAACTTTAGATAGACCAAGAGAACGTCCCACCTCAATGAGGGCGAGATCTATCTTTTGAAAGGCAGTAAAAACTGTAAGAATCATGTAAGGCATAGTGGAGAGTGCAAGGATGAATGCAGCAGCCCAGAGACCCTGCATCGACGGGAAGAGCGCAATCCATGTGTAGGTGAAGACATACGAAGGAATGGCAAGGGGCAATACTGTAGCCACTAAGAAAAGCCGTGGGTATGGAATCTTCACATAGTGCAAGCCTGCAGCGATGGCAGTACCTAGAAGAACGTTCACGAAAACGACGATCACTAGCAGGGAGAGAGTGAGCGCCAAAACTTCAATGGTTTTCTCTCGTGTGAGCAAGGAAAGAATCTGCGAACTAGATTTTTCACTGGCGCGAATCACCAAGTAGAGAAGGGGTTGCAGAATCAGAACAAGAACAATTGCAACGAGTGCCTTCAATCCGAATGAGCTTAGTCTTCGTTCAGTTTTCACTGCACAACTGCTTCACTACAAGAGACCTACCTTGATGAGAAGATCTTGAGTTCTCTGAATATTGACGAGTTGCCCTAGATCAACCAGAGGCGAACCAAAGTTCTTCAAATCAGGAAGATCCTGTGGAGACGATGTTCCTGGGATGAGTGCATACTCGTGTGTTTGCTCAACAAATAACTTCTGGATGGATTCAGAGGTCAGAAAATTGATCAAATCTCGTGCACTCTCCTGCTTCTTACTGGTTGCGAGAACGCCCGCGCCGGAGACGTTAATCAAATTACCAATATCTCCTGGTGTGAAGTATCCATTCTTTACGTTGATCGCGCGTCCAAGCGCAGTGGAAACTTCCCAAAGATAGTAATGATTAACAAGACCTAGATCTATCTCTCCCTGATCAATAGCTTCAACAATGGCGCTGTTCTTAAGGTAGATCTTTGCATCGTTAACTTTTAAATCTGTGAGCCACTTCTGCGCAAAAGCTTCGCCCTTTTCGTTAATCAGTGCTGTCACAAATGCTTGAAAGGAAGCGTTACTTGGTGCAATGCCAATCTTTCCTCGATAAATACTCTTAGTCAGATCTGTGATCGAGAGCGGGAGTGTTGTCACTGCTGTTGGGTTGTAGGCAAAAACTCGCGCACGACCAGTTACACCGATCCATGAACGATCTTGAGCAATGTACT
>JAIXYD010000013.1 GCA_027490415.1 Streptomycetaceae bacterium | reverse complement strand
CGTTGAATCTCTCAAGCATTCTCCAGCAAAGCAGATGCGAATCGGTTCAATAGCCGCTGGTGGAATCGGTTTCTATGATGGGCTAATTGGTCCCGGAACAGGTTCATTCTTGATTCTCATGCTGGTGGCGGTTCTAGGGTTTGCATTCTTGAACGCTTCAGCAATGGCAAAGGTCATCAACCTCTGCACAAACCTCGGCGCAATTCTCGTCTTCGGACTAGATGGCTCGATTCTCTGGAAAGTTGGGTTGTTGTTGGCGGTAGCAAATGTTGCCGGCGGGCTCATTGGTGCAACACTTGCCATTCGAGGCGGTTCCACATTTGTACGAAAAATTTTCCTCTTTATAACTACTGCATTGATATTCAAGGTCGGTTTAGACACAATCACAATGTGGTGATAAATTAAGCCTTACAACTTAACAATAATCGAATAGGTAGGCTCGTTTATGGCACTTAAAGATCAGGTATCCGAACTCGTAACACCAGCAGTATCGGAACTGGGTTTCTACCTAGAAGATGTTCATATCGCTACTCCTGGAAGCCACCGTATTGTTACCTGCATTGTTGACGGTGATGCTTCACTCAATTTAGATCAAGTAACAAGTGTTTCTCGCGTTATCTCTGAGCTTCTCGATGAAGCGGCATTTATGGGGGAGACGCCATTTACTCTCGAAGTAACTTCTCCGGGTGTAGATCGTCCTCTCACTCAACCTCGTCACTTCGCTAAGAACGTTGATCGCCTTCTCAAGGTCATTAAACTCGATGGCAGTGAGATCACGGGTCGAATTCTCTCCAACACCGATAACGATGTAACTCTCACTGTCGTAGTCAAGAAGGAAACCACTGAGCAAACTATTTCTTTTACTGAGATTAAGCGTGCAGTTGTTGAAATTGAGTTCAATCGAAAGGATGACAAGTAAATGCATGTAGATATGCAGGCACTTGCCGCCCTGACTTCCGAGAAAGCAATGCCCATCGAGGCACTCATCACTGCAATTGAACTTGGAGTTCTCACCGCCTATAACGAATTACCTGAAGCAAAACCTCGCGCCTTCTCTCGACTCAATCGTGAGACTGGTGATGTTGCGATCCTCATACCGATCTACAACGAAGAGGGAGAGCGAGTCGCCGAAGAAGAAGATTGCCCAGATGGATTTGCTCGCAGCGCTACTTCAGCCATTCGCCAAGTCATTAAATTTAAAATGCGCGAAACCAATGATGCTGAGATTGTTGGCGAGTTCACGGGCTCAGTAGGGGATGTTATTTCTGGAATCGTTCAGCAAGGGCGAGATCCCAAGATGATTAATGTCAATCTTGGGCGAGTTGAGGGAAGAATTCCGCCACAGGAGCAAGTTCCTGGTGAAGTCTATAAACACGGAGATCGAATCAAGTGTTTTGTGGTTGAAGTAAAGCAAGGACTTAAAGGCCCAGAGATCATGCTTTCGCGCAGTCATCCAGCGCTAGTCAAGCAACTCTTTGCACTTGAAGTACCTGAAATTCAAGATCGCATTGTTGAGATCATGGCGGTTGCTCGTGAAGCAGGTCATCGTACGAAAATTGCAGTGCGATCACATCGTGCCGGTGTATCTCCTAAGGGTTCATTGATTGGTCCCATGGGTGCGCGCTCAAGAGCTGTCACAGATGAACTTCACGGCGAGAAGATAGATATTGTCGACTGGTCTGAAGATCCTGCAGAGTTTGTAAAACATGCGTTAGCACCAGCAAAGGTAACTTCTGTTGAGATAGTGGATGAGCTTTCACGATCTGCTCGAGTTGTGGTCCCTGATTACCAGCTCTCGTTAGCGATTGGAAAAGATGGGCAGAACGCCAGATTGGCAGCGCGTTTGACTGGCTGGCGCATCGACATCCACCCAGACACTCCAGTAAACCCCGTCGCCTCCGCATAATCTCGCCTCACGTTTAGGAATATCGACCCCCCTTAGATAGACTCAGGGGGTGGAACGAACATGCATTGCATGTCGCAAGAAATATTCTTGGGATGGCCCTGCATCGACTGACACGCTCGTTCGGATTGTTCGGCAAGGACTGGTTCTAATTCCAGATCCCGACCGAAAGTTATCGGGGCGAGGAGCGTGGGTACATAGAGAATGTGTCACTCAAGCTATCGAGCGAAAGTCTTTTAAGGCAGCATTTAAAACTGCCGAAAATTTCGATCACTCACAACTACAGCAGTTCATCGCCGATGAACTTACAGAATTGGATGCGAAAGTTATGAAACTCAAATGAGCTCGTCAGAATTATGAGGTCGTTCAACTAAGGCTCGCATTCACATTCGTATGTGGGCCAAGACAGGAGAAAAGTGTCAAAGGTCCGCGTACATGAGTTGGCAAAACAACTCGGCATGGAGAGCAAGGAAGTCCTTGCAAAGCTCCAAGAGATGGGCGAATTCGTCCGTTCAGCATCATCAACAGTAGAAGCACCTGTAGTCCGCAAGTTAATTGCGCTATACCCAGATGCAAAGCCTGCTGAAGAGAAGAAGCCAGTTAAGAAGGCAGCTGCCAAGAAGACCGCAGCCAAAAAGAGTGCAGAAGTTGATCCCGCACTCGCCGCAGAATTAGCAGCAGAGCTTGGCGTAGATCTTGACGCGCTCAAGGCATCACGTGCAGCGGCAGAAGCTGCTGCCAGCGCACCAACTGCATCAACACCACAGATTTCAGATGAGGGTGCACCTGCAACACCTGCAACACCTGCAACACCTGGTGCTGAAGCACCAAAGCCAGCACCTCGTCCAGGAAACAATCCATTTTCTAGTGGTGCAACTGGTGGCGCAGTTCCGCGCCCACCTCGTCCAGGAAATAATCCGTTTTCAACTGGTGGCGCAGTTCCGCGCCCACCTGCACGTCCGCAAGGTTCACAAGGAAGTGGTGCACCTCGTCCAGGCATGTCAGGACCACGTCCGGGTTCTGTTCGTCCGGGATTTGCAGCACGTCCATCTTCTCCACGTCCTGCTGGCGGCGCATCAGGTTCACAATTTCCACCACGCACCGGATCAGGTGCTCCATCATCAAGTGGTCCATACCGTTCAACTGGTCCCTCAACAGGAGGCGCTGCAGGTACGCCAGGTCGTGCACCTAGTGGTGCACCAGGTCGCGGTGGTCCAGGTCGCGGTGGCGCAGCAGGTGCATTTGGAAAGAATGCAAGTAAATCTTCTAAGCGCAAACCAAAATCAAGAAAAGCGTTGCGTGATGAATTCGACAATATGCAAGCGCCAAAATTGGGTGGAGCAGTTATTCCTCACGGTGATGGAAAGACTCAAATCCGTATGCGCCGTGGAGCTTCACTCGCCGACTTTGCAGAGAAGATCAATGCAGATCCAGCAGCATTGGTTGCAGCCCTCTTCCACTTAGGTGAGATGGTTACAGCAACTCAATCAGTAGATGCGGATACCTTCGAAATTCTTGGAGCTCAACTCGGATACGTTATCCAGGTTGTTTCTCCAGAGGATGAAGATCGCGAACTCTTGCAAGATTTCGATATCGACTTGGCGCGAGAGCTTGAATCACTTGATCCATCAGAGCTTGTAGCTCGCCCACCTGTTGTCACAGTTATGGGTCACGTAGATCACGGTAAGACCAGTTTGCTTGATGCAATCCGAAAGACTGAAGTCTTTAAGAGCGAAGCAGGTGGAATTACCCAGCATATTGGTGCATATCAAATTCACCATGATCACGAAGGCGTTAACCGCGCAATTACCTTTATCGATACACCAGGTCACGAGGCGTTTACCGCTATGCGTGCCCGTGGTGCAAAGGTCACCGACATTGCAGTCCTTGTAGTTGCTGCAGATGACGGAATCATGCCTCAGACAATCGAAGCACTTAACCATGCTCAGGCTGCTGATGTTCCTATCGTTGTTGCCGTTAACAAGATTGATAAAGAGGGTGCAAACCCAGATAAGGTCCGTCAGCAACTCACTGAGTACAACTTGGTTGCAGAAGAGTACGGTGGCGAGACAATCTTCGTGAACGTTTCCGCAAAGGCAGGACAGGGAATCGATGCACTGATCGAATCAATCTTGCTCACAGCAGATGCGGCAATTGATCTTCGCGCTGTCGCCAATGATGATGCTCGAGGAGTTGCTATTGAAGCTCACCTCGATCGCGGTCGTGGTCCAGTTGCCACCGTCTTGGTGCAACGCGGAACACTTCGCGTTGGTGATGCAATCGTTGCCGGTGGTTCATTCGGTCGCGTTCGTGCAATGCTTGATGAGCATGGTGAGAGCGTTGACGAAGCAGGTCCATCACGCCCAGTACAGGTCCTCGGATTTACTTCAGTTCCGAGCGCTGGCGATACCTTCCTCGTTGCAGACGAAGATCGCACTGCACGTCAGATCGCTGAAAAGCGTCAGGCAGCAGAGCGCAACGCTCAGCTAGCGAAGGCTCGTAAGAAGGTTTCACTCGAAGACTTCATGGAGCAATCCAAGATTTCTACATTGAACCTCATCCTTAAGGGCGACGTTTCAGGTTCTGTCGAAGCGCTCGAAGATGCACTTATGCAACTCGATGTTGGTGCAGAAGTAGATCTTCGCGTTATTCACCGTGGTGTTGGTGCAATTACCAAGAGCGATATCACTCTGGCCTCTGCCTCTACCGCAGTGGTGATCGGCTTTAACGTTAAGCCAGAACCACAGACTGCGATCTTTGCAGATCAAGAAGGCGTTGAAGTCCGCTTCTACTCTGTCATTTACCAGGCGATTGAAGAGATTGAGCTTTCACTTAAGGGTCTCCTTAAGCCAGAGTTCGAAGAAATCATCCTCGGTAACGCCGAAGTACGAGACATCTTCAAATCATCTAAGGCTGGAAACATCGCTGGATCAATTGTTCTCGATGGAATCATCCGTCGTAATGCAAGCGCACGTCTTCTCCGCAATGGTGAAGTAATCGTTGCAGACCTTACGATCGATTCACTCAAGCGATTTAAGGATGATGCCACTGAAGTCCGCGAAGGATTTGAGTGCGGTATCGGCGTTGGAAACATCAAGGAGATGGCCATCGGCGACACAATTCAGGTCTTTGAAATGCGTGAGAAGAAGCGCGTATAACTATGGGCCAATCACACCGCGCACAGAAGGTATCCGACCGCATCAAAGTTGTTGTGGCTCAGCTGCTTGAGACAAAGATCAAAGATCCTCGTCTTGGCTTTGTCACAGTAACTGATGCCAGGGTTACCGGCGATCTCCAAAGTGCATCAATTTTCTACACCGTTCTTGGTGATGAAGATGCTCGTGCAGCAACTGCTGCCGCTTTGGAGAGTGCCAAAGGTGTGATTCGTTCGGCTGTTGGACGAGATCTCCAAACACGCATCACTCCAACAATTGAGTTCATCGAAGATGGACTTCCAGAAAGTGCCAAGGCAATGGATTCACTACTTGATCGCGTTCACGCTCTTGATGCCGAAGTAGCAAAACTTCGTATGGGAGCTACGCCAACAGCAGAAGATCCATATAAAGCGCCACGTGTAATTGAAGATTAAGGTTCTTTTTTCACATGAGTGATGGCTTCCTAATCGTCGATAAAGAGCCAGGCATGACAAGCCATGATGTTGTCGGAATTGGTCGCAAGGCACTTGGTACTCGCAAGGTCGGTCATGCGGGAACTCTCGATCCCATGGCCACAGGTGTACTTGTCCTTGGATTTGGAAACGGCACAAGACTTTTGCAATACATCACCGATGGAGACAAGTCTTACATCGCAACAATTGTTCTTGGCGCATCAACAGTCACCGACGATCATGAAGGCGAAGTCCTTGTAAGCACCGATGCTCATGCAGTCAAAGATACTGAGATCGAGCGAATTCTTTCGGCGATGGTTGGAACAATCTCTCAACGTCCATCATCAGTATCTGCCGTCAAGGTCGATGGAGAACGGGCTTATGACCGAGTGCGTGCAGGCGAAGTATTCGAACTCGCTGCACGAACTGTGACTATCCCTTCATTAGATGTTTTAGGGATTCGTCATCTAGAAACCACCACTGAAGTAGATATCGATGTCACTTGTTCTGCCGGAACATTCATACGAGCAATCGCTCGTGATCTGGGGGAT
>JAIXYD010000028.1 GCA_027490415.1 Streptomycetaceae bacterium | reverse complement strand
GTAGTGTCCTTGATCATTAACCCATCGCCATAACGACCGCCATCAAAGCTGATACCAGCGGATTGGTTGGTGGTCGGATTCCCGAAGCCTGTGAGTGATCCGTTTAGGCGCCAGCCGTATAGTTCACCGTCTTGCAGTGCATCCTCTCGAGCGATCTGCAATCGTGCATCTACATTTGCGAGTGATCCGTCGTAAGACCACTGTCGCCCTGCAGCCTCACTACTCCACGGATAGCTAACTTCCAGCCAGGTTGTACGATCATCTTGTGAAGCACCTAAACTATTTTGCAGCGTGTTCTGCGCTCGAGTCGTTGAAATCAGATCTACCTCAAACAAGTACTCTGCGCTCACCGCACCACTATCCATACGCAATACATCTTTCCCGTTGACTGACACTACTGATGCGAAATGCCGAATCCCCGGAAATCCCAATGCTTGCTCATCTCGTTCAAGAATGAGGTTAGCGTTTTGCGGTTGTGCGACGACAGTTGAGACAAACGTCGGTGCATGGCTGTAGATACCAGGTGAAGCAATTGCCTTGATCCAGAATTTGCGTTCGCCATCAAAGCCTGAGGGCAAGGTGTAGCTGGTGGACTTGATCTCAGCCACAAAAAGTGAGGCGTCCCACGCTGATCCCTCCCGTAGTTCATAACCCACTACTTCCGGCTCAGGATTGGGCTGCCAGCGAAACTCCAGTCGATTAGCTGACTGCACCACATCGAATTGATTTACCGTTATCGGTGCTTTCAGATCCAACAGATGAGTCGTGACGTTGGTGCTGAAATTGCCCGACGTATCAATCGCTCGTATGTGATACGCATAGAGTCCTGCCGTTGACTGGTCGTGAATCATTTGGGTTGCTGCAGTCTTTGCGACTAATTGACCTTGATCCCAGTTCGAACCAACGCGCACTTCATAACCTGCCAAGTCTGCGTCGGTCACTTCGTTCCAGGTGAGCAGTAGATCAGTCATCCTTCGCTGAACAATAAAGCCCATGACATCCGAGGGTGGCAACGTCTTACCCAACACGGTGGCGTTAAACGTTGTCGCCGCGCTTTCTTTGCGAGTCACACCAATGGCACGCAGGCTAAACTCATACGGGCCTTCAACCGCGTCTCGAATCTCGATGTAGTTGGCGCTGGTTTGTGGAAGGCTAATAAAATTTCCACCATTGGCCCGGTATGACAATCGATAAGCAATCGCAGCTTGAACTTCTTGCCACGATATTTGTACCAGTACCTTTGCTTGATCCTTGACACGATAGAGGCTCTCTTTAATCGACAGACCAGTCGGAGCAGATGGCTGGTCTGAGAGAGTCGTGATCGATCGGGGCTGGAGTGCCAAGCCTTGTTCGATGGCAGCGTATTTGCCCGGATTGTGTGCAAGCGCTGTGACCTCGTGAACGCCAGGGTCTTGCTCGGAAACGGCAACGACTCGAAAGAGCTGCGGCTCAACTTCGGTTGAACCCAGCACCCAAATAGCATTGGGTTCGGGTGCAATACTGAATGGACTCGTTACTGTGACCGTACGACCTGAGGCCGGACCCACGCGTCGTTCTTCCACTGTGCCGTTAGGCAGAATGATGGACAGGCGCCAAGCTCGAGGCGCTGGCACGTCTTGGTCAAGCAAAATGGAGGTTGTCGTAGCAGATGCAACACGTCCACCCAAACGCAGACCACCTCGAACAGGGTCAGCGACCTTGATCACATCTCCAGGGCGCACGACCGCGCCTTCTAAACCTGTTCGAAAGGTGACAATCTCGGATTCAGACTGCTCGGAATACAAAAGCCACTTACCAACGCGATGCGCTTGACCGCGAGAGTTGCATCCCAGAGCAGTGATTTCACTCTGTACAATGCTGTAGCGAGCTATACCTGCTGCATCTTCGACGTATTCAACTTTCTGACGATAGAAATCCTCTGGGTCATTCCAACTGACCAAAACGACTGTATGACGCGCCTTGGCAGATGACCCTTGATACGCGAATTCACCATCGATCACATTACTAGGTGCGAACTGATAAACCGCATCGACTGGCGCATCTTGCGTAACCGTAATTGCGCCGCCAGACCAGTAAACCATCCCCCGAAAAATCGAGGCCATGTCTTGCACAACTTTGTATGCTTGCTCTCGAGTTTGGAGATATAAATTGCACGTAAACCGTGGCTCAAAACCGCCTAAGCCATTTGGCACTTGCTCATCACAATACTTCGCCACTCGGTACAGTGCCCATTTGTCGATTTGCGCTTCGGGAATATAACTCCCCAAACCATAACGGGTACTGGTTAAGAGATCGTAAAAACACCATGCAGGATTATCCGTCCATGTAATCTTGAAACTACCATTCCAGACACCGCTGTATGAGCGTGTAGTCGGGTCATAGTTAACTGGAACGCGTACACGCAAAAGCTTCATGTCGTAGCTTCTGCGTGGAATGGATGAAAACTGCGCCGCGTCTACCCGAAGTGCGACCAACGCACTATTTGGATACCTGAGCTTACTTTCAATAACCTCGGTGTACGATTCTAAAAACGTTTTGTTCTGAATTGCTGTAGACGTTGAGTCCGCTGTAATACGACGTATGCGAATCTCCCAAGGCGCACTACCTGTCAAAGGAACGTAATAGCTGCGCTGATACTTGGTTGTAGTCTTACCAGAAATCGTGTCTTTAATAACTTCAATAAATCCACCGCCATTCGTTTGGCGATCGATGGCGAAGCTCACTTGACTGCCATTTAAGTCACCATTGGTCGTGTTCTGGTTGGTTAATTGAGGCACACTTACCTTCACACGCACCGCATCCACATCGGCGTCTGTTAT
>JAIXYD010000129.1 GCA_027490415.1 Streptomycetaceae bacterium | reverse complement strand
TGAAGAGCGAAATGATGAGAATATTTGAAAGCGTTCCGAAACCAGGGCGTTCTCGCAAAGGAATCCACAGTGATAGCACGAGAGCTCCGATAATCAGAGTCGATGTACCGATAGATAGACCGCTCTTAAGAGAGATACCTTGAGCGAGAACCGACCAAGGCGCGTTACCCAAGCCAGATTGAATGATAAGCCCATCACCGAGTCCAAATATTGCGAGACCGAAAAAGAGAATAAGAACTCGCTTAAATGAGAGGTCCCACCTGCCCTTAGCTGTCCAAGGAACATCTGGAACTGTTCTATGTGGCTTGAGGTGAGAGATGATTGCGCGCAACGTCATTTCTACATCCTACCTTTATGATTGGACTTTAAGTACTCTTATCGGATGTTTACTGGCTCCGGAACTCTCATTAACATCATCACAATTGTCGCAGGTGCATCCCTTGGCGTATTCATCGGTGGGCGAATGCCCGAGCGAATGCGAGCACTTATTACAGATGTTTTGGGTCTAATTACAATTCTCGGAGCAGCAACAGCGTTGGTTCCTATTGCATCCGATCGCTATATCGATGCATTGCCCAATGGATGGCCTCTCTTGGCAATACTGGCCTCGCTACTTATCGGGGGAGTAATCGGTAGTGCCGCAAATCTGGAATCTAAGCTAGAAGGCTTTGGTAATTTTCTTCGCGTTAAATTCAAGGCTGATGGCCAAGGAACTTTTGTTGAAGGTTTTTTGTCTTCTTCGTTACTCTTTGTAATCGGACCACTAGCAATACTTGGATCAATTAGTGATGGCATGGGCACAGGCACGGATCAACTCATCCTTAAATCATCATTAGACTTCTTTGCTGCGATGGCATTTGCAGCAAGCCTCGGTTGGGGTGTTGCTGCTTCGGCGATTCCAGTCGGCATCTATCAGGGTGTCTGGACAGTTATTGGGTTCGGTCTAGGAAACGTTCTCTCTGGTTACCAGATCGATGCAATGACGATTGTGGGCGGCCTGATGCTTGTATCCATAGGCCTTGGATTATTAAAAATCAAGACCATTGCGGTGGGAAACCTGCTTCCAGCGCTCTTAGTTGCACCGATTCTGGTCGGAGCTTTGCATCAATTTATTTAGCAGAGTTTAGGAGTACGGATTAGATCGTGCTCACATCGATCACGAAGCGATACTTCACATCGCTTGCGACTGTTCTCTCATAGGCTTTATCAACATAGTCGGCGGCAATAACTTCTACGTCGCTCACGATCCCATGCTCAGCGCTGAAGTTAATCATTTCTTGAGTTTGCGCGATTCCGCCAATCATGGATCCTGCTAATGACTTACGGCCGTCGAGTAGTGATCCAGCATGAACTGGATAGGGAGCACCAGGTAATCCGATGACGACGAGAGTGCCATCAATACTTAAAGTAGCCAGATAGTCATTGATATCGATTTGCGCGCTTACTGTGTTCAGGATGAGGTCAAAGGATCTGGCAAATGGTTTGAGATCTTTGGGATCCTTGACGCAGATGAATTCATCAGCACCCATTGCGAGAGCAGCGTCACGTTTTCCAGGGGAGTGTGAAATAACGGTGACATGGGCACCCAATGCGTGTGCAAACTTAACGCCCATGTGACCAAGGCCGCCAAGACCCATAACAGCTACGCGAGTTCCTTTGCCGGCTTTCCAATGCTTAAGTGGAGAGTAGAGAGTAATTCCGGCACATAACAATGGCGCTACTCCATCAAGTGGCATTGATTTCGGGATCGTCACCGCATAATTTTCATTCACAACGAAAACATTGCTATAGCCACCCATTGCAACAGTTTTTCCGTCGCGCTCAAGCGTGTTGTAAGTTCCTGTCATACCTTGATCGCAGTATTGCTCGAGACCATCTTTACAAGGCTGGCATTGGCGACAAGAGTCAATGAAGACACCAACTCCAATATGGTCGCCTACTGAGAATTTAGTAACTGAGGATCCAATCTCTCGCACGATTCCTGCGATCTCATGACCCGGAACCATGGGAAATAGCGCTGGGCCCCATTCCTCGCGTATTTGGTGAATATCTGAATGACAAATGCCAGCAAAAACGATATCTAACAGAACATCGTGCTCTCCCAATTCACGTCGCTCAAAATCAAAGCGAGTGAAGGGTGCACCTTTGCTCAGCGCTGCGAGTCCACGTACTTTTGTCATGACATCTCCCGGTTTCTAAATCTTTGAATTACAGTTCGTTGAAGGGTAGGGGATCACTGGATATATGTCCCGCTCGGGAGTTTCTGGCTGTAACACCACGCATGTGATGTCTGCGGCAAAGAACTTCATAGGCGACTTCGTCACTAGATCCTACGTTTCCAACAACAACCTGTTCGCCCTCTGTCACCATTTTGCCACCGACAGTACGGGCATTATGCGTCGCGCGTGAACCACACCAGCAAAGAGCTTCCACTTGAAGCGTATTCACGCGATCTGCGAGCTCAACCAAACGACCTGATCCTGGAAATAGTTTTGTTCTAAAGTCAGCGAGAATTCCGAAGGCATAGACATCGATACCGAGCCCATCAACGATGCGAGCTAATTCTTCTATCTGCTCGGGCTGATAGAACTGTGCCTCATCGCAAATAACGTAATCAATGCGCTCACCGATTGATAACTTATCGACGACGAACTTGTGAATATCAAATCCAGGCACAACCTCAATCGCTGCGCTAGTCAGACCTAAGCGAGATGAAATCTTTCCGGACCCTGCTCTATCCTGCGATGTGAAGATCAACCCGCCACGTCCACGTTGCTGATGGTTATGCGCTGTTTGTAGAGCTAACGTCGACTTCCCGCTATCCATCGTTCCGCAGTAATAGATGAGTTCGGCCATGGCGCAGATCCTGCCACAAACCGACCTTAGAAGAGTCCTATTCGCGCTAGGGCGGTTTCAAGTTTTGGCGACAAGTGCTTACTCATTGCTACCGTCAGGTGAGATTTATCCCTGTAGGCAATGACCCCGTCCACTATCGCAGGGCAGGTGCGCGAACAGAGCCAAGGGGTTGGATTGATTGCAATCAATCCTGCAGCAACCTCAGCTGGGATTGGTCTGGATGTATCGCACTCCTTGCCACGATTAGCCACAAGACAATCGGGAATATCTACTTGAGGAAGGGGAGTATCGGTGAGATAGATCGGATATCTCGTAGCATCTTTGATGCGGTTGAAAACTTTGCTTTCTCCTGCCATCCACCATGAACGTGCGCTCTCCTTCGAGTATGGGGCGGTAAATGGTTGCATCCCAGTAAGAATGACAGCTAGTGGTTTGATTCTATTGATGCGAGCGACCGAAGAATCTCTAAAAGCCTGACAATCTTTCACATCGTATTGAGACGATAGTTCCTTAATGACCTCAGCCGACGGACACGCAGATTTGGTGAGAGAGATAATTTTGATACCGCGCTTCTTGCCAATCAGATCAAGTGCTGGCAACCACTGCGCTGCATGTGAATCACCGTAAAGAACGATAGTTTGATCTGAAGTGACGTCTCCGTACTCGCAGCGGGGCGAAACAGTTTGTCGGACGTGAATGTGGCAGCCATCATTATTGTTAATGGGCTTCGAGCGAACCTCTTCGAGAGAGAACTCGATGCCATTTCCGACCGTGATTGTGTTTGAGTGCTGCAGAAATATCACGCCGCCCAGTAGGACGGAGAAGCTCGTTGCGAGTGCTGCTATCTTGAAAACGACATGGTGTGAAATCTTTACTTCACGCATCGGCTCTTCGACGAATCGATGCGTGAGTCCAGCCAAGATGGTCGTCACAAGAAGCAGGAGCGCGACCGCATAAGGTTCGAGCTCTCTTCCTAGATATATGGATGGAATGACTAGGACCGGCCAGTGCCATAGATAGAGCGGATAAGAAACTGCGCCAAGCCATTGACTTACTCGCGACCTGGAAAGTGCGTCGACAAATGGAGGCCACTTGCTACGAGTGGCAATCAAAAGAACGGTTGCGATGACTGGGGCTAGGGCTGCCGTTCCGGGAAATGGTGTCGATTCATCGAAAAGTAGCGTTGCGACGACAACGACCGATAGACCCACAAGTGCGAGAAGTTGTTTGGCTCTCTTAAGTTCTGGCACAAAGAGTAGTAACGCCCCAGCAGCAAGCTCCCAAGCCCTTGTGGGAAGAATGTAGAAGGCCCAAATAGGTGCACGTTCAGTGAGGTAGAGAGAAAATAGAAACGAACCAACTAGTGTCGCAATGACTCCATAAAAAACTGCGCGTTTCTTGCCGATGCGATACAAAACGAGAATCAGGAATGGCCAGAAAAGGTAGAACTGCTCTTCGACTGCGAGAGACCAAAAATGAATGAATGGAGATGGGGTCGAATTGAGGTTCTGATAGTCGTTTTCCCATAAGGCGAAGAGGAAATTCGACACATATGTTGAGGCGGCGACAAGATCTTTTGCAAAAGACTGACGCATCGAAGCCGGCAGAAAAAAGTAACCAGCGACTGCAGTAACTAAGATGACGAGGAATGAAGAGGGCAGAAGCCGTTTTGCGCGGCGAGCATAGAACGAAAGAAGGGACAATGTATTTTTGGTCTCGAGTTCACGCAGAAGAATCCCAGTGATGAGAAATCCCGAGATAACGTAGAAGATGTCGACTCCGATGTAGCCGCCGTCGAGCCATTTTGCGTGATAGATCAGAACGAGTACTGCCGCCAGAGCGCGCAGCGCTTGAATCTGCGGGTTACGTTCTTTGTGGATCATCCGCTTATCAGAGCGTGTATCTGGACCTCAGGCGAATGTTCGGCGATACGTAAACGTCCGCCCAGAAAAGAGATTTCGCTGAGGACTGCAATATCGGTCACGACACCGCCAGCTTGTTTGACCAACTCAATCGCCGCAACCAAAGTTCCACCGGTTGCAAGTACGTCATCAACGAGAAGAACTTTAGATCCGGGAGCAAATGCATCCGTGTGAATCTCTATCTCATCAACACCATATTCGAGTCCGTATTGTTTGGAGAAAGTTGTGAATGGGAGTTTTCCCTTCTTTCTAATCGGAACAAATCCACAGCCTTTAGCTACAGCGATTGCACTCGCAAAGATGAAACCACGCGCTTCAATTCCAGCCACAACCGAGCTATCGGGATCGACTTCGGCGAGTGCGCGCACGACCGTATTGAACGCAGCCGGGTTGCTCAGAACAGGAGTGATGTCTTGGAAGAGAATTCCCGGCTTTGGATAATCAGGGATCATACGGATGAGTGACAAGGCTTGTTCTACATTCACCGAGATCACCCTCACTCTTGTTACGTGTCCGAACGGGGACTTGAACCCCGAAGCCCTTGCGGGCACTAGCACCTCAAGCTAGCGCGTCTGCCAATTCCGCCACCCGGACGAGTATAAATAACCTGATCGAAAAGAACCGTTTTTCGTCATTCGACTCACACGATCCCACAGATGATCAAGAGGGCACACGATAGCAACCCCTGGAGATCAAGGCAAAGCGGAGAATTTCGATGACACTCGAGCGCTCCTAATGGATACTTGCCCCATGACGACAGATATGAACGCTCTTAGAGAAGAACTTGAAGCCGAAACGATCCGCATCTGCCAGGAATTAATTCGCATCCCAAGTGTTAACTATGGTGAAGGTAGGGGAGACGAGAAGGCAGCAGCCGAGTACGTAGTCGCACAACTTGCTGAGGTTGGAATTGCTTCGAAGATATACGAGTCGGCAGAAAATCGTTGCAATGTAATAGCTCATCTAGAGAGCACTCATCCAGATCGTCCAGGGCTTGTCGTTCATGGCCATCTCGATGTAGTTCCTGCAATGGCTGAGGATTGGAGCGTTGATCCTTTCGGAGGAATTCTTAAGGATGGATTTATTTGGGGACGCGGCGCTGTCGATATGAAGAATATGGATGCCATGATCATCGCTGTTGTTCGCCAGTGGGCAAGTCTTGGATATAAACCACCGCGTCCAATCACTCTCGCATTCTTTGCAGATGAAGAGGCTGGTAGCAGCTACGGATCCAGGTGGATGGTCAAGGAGCATCCCGAAGTGTTTGCCGGTTGCACCGAAGCGATTTCAGAAGTGGGAGGTTTCTCAATCACACTCCCAAACGCAAAACGTTTCTATTTTGTTGAGACAGCCGAAAAAGGTATTCATTGGATGCGTCTAGTCGCCCAGGGTCGAGCCGGTCATGGTTCTGTAATCAACAATGAGAATGCAATCACGGCTCTCTCTGAGGCGGTTGCAAAGATCGGCCGCTATGAGTGGCCTCAGAGATACACCGCAACTGTTAAGCGTCTCTTTGAAACGGTGGCTAAGGCATCGGGAAAACCATTTGACCTTAAAGATCTCAGACCACTGCTGAGCGAGTTTGGAAACGCATCACGCATGATTGGTGCCACGCTGCAGAATACGACTAACCCGTCGATGCTTACTGCTGGATATAAAGAGAACGTTATTCCAGGTGAGGCGAGTGCAGTTGTTGATGGACGCTTCTTACCAGGCTATGAGGATGAAATGAACGCGACCATTCGTGAAATTGTTGGGCCGGATATTCGCATTGAAACAATCGTCACAGATATTGCGCTAGAAGTTCCCTTTGAAGGAGATCTCGTTGAAGCCATGTGCGCAGCTTTGATTAAGCATGATGGAGAGGGAATTCCTGTTCCATTTACCATGAGTGGCGGCACAGATAACAAAGCTCTTTCAAAGATCGGAATTATTGGTTATGGATTCTCGCCCTTAAAACTAGATCCAGAGCTTGATTTCATGGCCCTTTTTCACGGAGTGGACGAACGAGTTCCTGTTGATGGATTGCGATTCGGAGTGAACGTGCTTAAGGATTTCTTAGAGACCGCTTGATACATCATTGAGAGCAGTTCGAACAACATCTGGCAAAACGATTTCCTCCACGGTGAGAGCACCGCGTAATTGCGCACCGTTTCGCGCTCCAATAATCGCACTAGTGACTCCTGGTGTATCTCGCACCCACGCGAGTGCGACTTCAAGAGGTGAATAACCAAGGCCAGACGCCGCCGCAACCACGGCTTCGACAATTCGAGCACTGTCCCGATTGAGATACGTTGCGATGAAGTTCGCAAAGTGTGGGGTGGCACCACGCGAATCGGCGGGAATGGAGTTGCGGTATTTTCCGGTCAGTACTCCACGGCCCAACGGAGACCACGCGAGAATTCCAACCCCGAGCTGGGAGGCACATTCCAGAATTTCGTTCTCAATGGTTCGATTCAACAGGGAGTATTCACTCTGTAGCGTTGCAATGGGGGCTTTAGCAGAATTAGCTTCTTGAAGCGAGATCGCTCGTGCACTTTGCCATCCATTGAAATTTGAAATTCCAACATATCGCGCTTTTCCTGATGTGTAAGCAAAGTCCAGAGCAGAGAGTGTGTCTTCGAGTGCGATATCTGGATCCCACGAGTGGATCTGCCAAATATCCACGTAATCAGTTCCAAGTCTGGTGAGAGATTTTTCCAATTCGCCGATGAGGAAATGGCGAGAGTTGTTTACTGTTCGCACCCCTTGTGGATACGAAACGCCTGCTTTTGTAGCGATGACAACGTCTTCACGTTTAAAGAATGTTCCGACTAGTCCACCGATTACGCGCTCGGAATCACCATCGGCATAGCTAGCGGCGGTATCAATGAAATTTCCGCCGGCTTCGATATAACTGCGCATCTGTTCGGCAGCCTCATGGGTATCTGTATCGCGACCCCAGGTCATCGTGCCGAGGCCAAGACGAGAAAGCTCCAGTCCACTCTTTCCAGCACGCCTGAATTCCATGGTTCTCACCTTAGCAAGCCAACTCTGTCAAAGGGCGTTAATCTTGGGAAATGGCACGAATCGTTCTTCTTCGTCACGCGCATTCTGTTGCTAATGAAAAGAATCTTCTGGCTGGTCGGACTCCCGGAATTTCATTGAGCAAAAATGGAGAACGGCAAGCCCTTGCACTAGCGGAGCGAATTGGCGCGGTCAAATTTGATCAGATCGCTATTAGTCCACTGCAACGCTGTAGAGAAACGATCGAACCATGGCTTTCATCTGTCGGAGATAGCTCTCGTCTCGTGGTTGATGAAGAGATCACTGAAGTCGATTACGGGTCTTGGAGTGGTAAGTCGCTATCTTCACTGCGTCGCAAGGCACAATGGAAAGTAGTTCAAGATTTTCCGAGTCAAATGATTTTTCCAGATGGTGAATCTCTTCTGGAGATGCAGAGAAGAGCGCTCTCCAGTTTTTATCGGATCAATTCAGTCAGGGGAAAAGGCCCGCGCTTACTTGTGAGCCACGGGGACGTTATTAAGGCAATAGTCGCTCACTGTCTTGGGATGCATTTGGATCAGTTTCAGCGCTTAGTGATCGAACCAGCATCACTGACAATCATCGATACTGATGGTGGAATCAGCCGCTTGGTTCGCTTTAATGATACTAACGGCAATCTCTCATTGAGTAAATCAGGCAACCAAACCGCCATTGGTGGCTCAACAGGGAATGCAAGTAAGTGAGTTCTCAACAATGGTCATTTGATCAACCTGATCGTTTTGTGGTTGGGACTATCGGGGCACCCGGCGAGCGAGAATTTTATTTTCAAATCAGACAGAAGAACATCTTGGTGTCCCTGGCAACAGAGAAGTCTCAGGCAGCTGCTCTGGCTGAAAGAATCACGACAATCATCCGTGAGATTAAGAAGAGTGCTCCACTGAGTGCGGTGAAGCCAGCACCTGTTGATGATCAGCCACTTGAATTGCCGCTGGATAGCGAATTTGCGGTAGGAGCAATTGGGATCGCTTTTGATCCGTCATTGCTGGAGATAGAAATATCTTTTCGTTCAGAAGATAACGACGAAGTCGATGATGATGATTCAGGAGCTGTCGTTGAAGTGCATTTAGATCTCTCTATGGCTCTGGCCTTCGCCCAAAGAACCATGGCCCTTGTGGCAGCAGGTCGCCCACTTTGTCCATTCTGTGTAGCCCCAATAGATCCGAAAGGACATCTATGTCCACGCGCCAATGGATATAGACGATGACAGAGTTGGATTCAGGCTGGGTCGAAGAAAGTATTGCGCATCTGAATGCAGGTGAACTAGAAATCACGGGTCGCCTGGTAGACGCCTCCAATGCAACTCTTTTTGGTTTGATGCATCAAGAAGGCATAAGCCTTGAAGTTATCTACAAACCCGTCGCGGGGGAGCGACCGCTCTGGGACTTTCCCGACGGAACTTTGGCCAATCGCGAGTACGCAGCTTTTCTGTTAAGTGACCTGACAGGTTTTAACCTAGTTCCCCCTACGATCTTGCGTGATGGTCCAGCGGGATTCGGTATGGTGCAACGTTGGATTGATGTTGATGAGAGTATCGACCTGGGTTCCTATTTCGCCCAAGATCGTATTGAATTGCGTCGACTCGCACTCTTTGATGCCATCATTAACAATACCGACCGCAAAATTGGCCATCTGCTTCCTGATGAACGTGGACATCTTTTTGCGTGTGATCATGGAGTTACTTTTCATTCAGAGGACAAGTTGCGAACCGTCCTCTGGCAATGGGCTGGCGATAAACTCTCAGTTGATGAAATAGGGATACTCAAGCAAACAGCTGAATGCATCCAGCAGAATGCAACCACCTTTGGCGATCACTTAACGCAGGCAGAAATTTCTGCAACCTCTGCCAGAATTCAGCAACTCATCTCCGACGGAATCATGCCCTTGCCGAGTCAAGATTGGCCGGCTATTCCATGGCCGGCATATT
>JAIXYD010000033.1 GCA_027490415.1 Streptomycetaceae bacterium | reverse complement strand
CAAGCGATTTGGATTTGAGGCTAGGTGGGCAACCTTGGCTCCGCGCTTTCCTTTGGAGGCCAGCTGCTTGACCTGGCTATCGCGTAGAGAGATGAGGGCGATTTCGGCAGCCACAAAGAGTCCGCCGAGGGCAATGAGTAGGGCAACAATGCCCAGATCGCCGAGAAGTGAGCTAATCGAGTGGCTCTCCATGATGCGAGAAGTCTACCGAGTTCCCTTCCATTTTGCGCCCTGCTGTCGTAGCCTTCACTCGTTCACCAACCGGTGTACACCTTCATCCTCGGACCGTCGGGCACGTACCTGCCCGGAGAAGGAGTTGCTTATCATGGCATCCGTAACATTCGAAGCCGCATCACGTATCTATCCAGGCACAACCGCCCCAGCTGTAGACAAGCTCAACCTCGTTGTTAACGATGGTGAGTTCCTTGTTCTTGTTGGACCTTCAGGTTGTGGAAAGTCAACATCACTTCGCATGTTGGCTGGTCTTGAAGAGATCGATGCTGGCCGTATCCTCATTGGCGATAAAGATGTAACTAACGTTGCACCTAAAGATCGCGACATCGCAATGGTCTTCCAGTCTTATGCGCTCTACCCACACATGACAGTGGCTGAGAACATGGGCTTTGCTTTGAAGATCGCAGGCGTTGCAAAGGACGAACGCGATAAGCGCGTCCGTGACGCAGCTAAGTTGCTCGACCTCGAGCCATACCTTGATCGTAAGCCAAAGGCACTTTCAGGTGGACAGCGTCAGCGCGTTGCAATGGGTCGTGCGATCGTTCGCGAGCCACAGGTATTCCTTATGGATGAGCCTCTCTCAAACCTTGATGCGAAGTTGCGTGTAGCAACTCGTACACAGATTGCTGCTCTGCAGCGTCGCCTCGGAATCACCACCGTTTATGTAACACACGACCAGGTTGAAGCTATGACCATGGGCGATCGCGTTGCAGTTCTTAAGGATGGTCTCCTACAGCAAGTTGATACACCACGTAATCTCTATGACAACCCAGCAAATGCATTCGTTGCAGGCTTCATCGGATCTCCTGCGATGAACCTTCTGACTGCACCAGTTGTCGGTGGTAAAGCAAAGCTTGGAAACCTTGAAATTGCTGTTCCAGCCTCTGCTGGCGAATCAGTAACTGTTGGTATCCGTCCAGAAGGATTTGCACCTGCATCTGCTGGCTTTGATGTTCTTGTAGAAGTTGTTGAAGAGCTCGGCTCTGATGCATTCGTCTACGGAAAGCCAGCTGATTCGTCAGTGAAGTTCGCAAATGCAACTGATGAAGGCGCTCAGGTAATCGTACGTTGGGATCCAAAGAACCCACCACGTGCAGGCCAGACAATCACAGTCTCAGCGAACCAGAGTGCAGTCCACCTCTTCAATGCAACAACTGGAGAGCGTCTCTAATTCAGAATATAAAAAAGCCCGCCGGATATCCGGCGGGCTTTTTTATTTGATGTGAAGGAGTGATTAAGCCATTGCCTTCTTGAGGTTCTCATCAATAGAGTCCAAGAACTCTTGAGTTGTTTGGTATGGCGCATCGTTAGAGATGAGTAGCGCAAGATCCTTAGTCATCTTTCCCTGCTCGACAGTTTCAATACAAACGCGCTCGAGAGTCTTGCTGAACTCTGCAAGCTCGGCATTGTTATCAAGCTTTGCACGGTGTGCAAGGCCTTGAGTCCAGGCAAAGATTGAGGCAATTGGGTTGGTAGATGTTGCCTTACCAGCCTGGTGATCGCGATAGTGACGTGTCACTGTTCCGTGAGCTGCTTCAGATTCGCAGACCTTTCCATCTGGTGTCATCAATACTGAAGTCATCAGACCCAGTGAGCCGTAACCCTGTGCGACGGTATCTGACTGCACATCTCCGTCGTAGTTCTTACATGCCCAGACGTAACCGCCTTCCATGCGAAGTGACATAGCAACCATGTCATCGATGAGACGGTGCTCGTACCAGATTCCTGCTGCATCAAAATCTTTCTTGAATTCTGCTTCATAGATCTCTTGGAAAATATCTTTAAAGCGGCCGTCGTAGGCCTTCAAGATAGTGTTTTTTGTTGAGAGATAGACAGGGAACTTGCGAAGCAGTCCGTAGTTCAATGACGCACGAGCGAAATCGCGGATTGAATCATCGACGTTGTACATCGCCATTGCGACACCTGAAGATTTGAAATCAAATACCTCGAGGTTCATCGCCTCTCCGCCACCTTCTGGGACATATGAAAGTGTGAGTTTTCCTGGACCAGGAACCTTGATATCTGTCGCCTTGTACTGGTCACCAAATGCGTGGCGGCCAATCACAATCGGCTTAGTCCAATGTGGCACCAGACGAGGAACATTGCTGATGATGATTGGCTCACGGAAAATCACTCCACCAAGAATGTTGCGGATCGTTCCATTTGGAGATTTCCACATCTTCTTGAGACCAAATTCTTCAACACGAGCTTCGTCAGGGGTAATCGTTGCGCACTTGATACCAACACCATGCTTTTGGATTGCATGAGCTGCATCGATAGTCACCTGGTCATCGGTTGCATCGCGGTGCTCCATGCCGAGGTCGTAGTACTCAAGATTGACATCGAGATAAGGAAGAATCAACGAGTCCTTGATGAACTGCCACATAATGCGGGTCATCTCATCGCCATCGAGCTCTACAACGGTTCCTGTTACTTTAATCTTGCTCATCGCCATCCCTTACTTTTTATGTGTCGGTACTTAAATTATCTTAAAGAGTCTGAACATCTGCTTGCTTGGTACGGACTGCCTCTGCTGCTTCTTTTAATGAAGCTAATTCTGAATCGGTGAGAGCTGTTTCCACAACCTTCTTCACTCCTTCACGACCAATTGCCGCTTCGACTCCGAGATAGACGCCTGAGATTCCGTATTCGCCATCCACCCATGCACATACAGGCATTACAGCGCCAGAATCTTCGATGACAGCCTTAGCCATACGAGCAGCTGCTGCCGATGGCGCGTAGTAAGCAGATCCTGTCTTGAGAAGTGCAACAACTTCTGCGCCACCATTACGTGTGCGATCGACAAGATCTGCAATTTCCTCAGGAGATAACTTCTCTGAGAGGGCAACGCCATCAACTGTGCAGCGGCTTGGAACTGGAACCATTGTGTCTCCATGTGAACCCAGGGTCAGAGTCTTAACTGATGCGACAGGAACACCGAGCTTTTCTGCAACAAAGTTTGTGAAGCGCGCGGTATCAAGCATTCCAGCTTGGCCCATAACGCGGTTCTTTGGAAATGAAGTAGCAATCTGAGCCAGCGCTGTCATCTCATCGAGTGGATTTGAGACAACAATAATCACGGCATTAGGTGAGTGCTTTGCAATATTTTCAGCAACTCCGCGGACGATACCGGCGTTTACACCAATGAGATCCATTCGGCTCATTCCAGGTTTACGTGGAAGTCCCGCGGTGATGACAACAACATCTGAATTCGCTGTGGCTTCATAACCTGCACCATCAGCAGTTGTGGTCGCTCCAATAATCTTTGTCTCAAAGCCTTCAATGGATCGTGATTGATTCATATCGAGTGCTAAACCTTCAGGCTTACCTTCGAGAATATCTGTGAGAACGACTGTGTCGAAGATGTTGTATTCAGCTAGACGAAGTGCTGTGGTTGATCCGTAGAAACCTGCTCCGACAACTGTGACTTTCTTTGCCATGTATGAGACCTCTTAATAGATTGAGTTGGCTTTTCAGCCAAGGTGAGACCGATTTAGGGCAAGCCTACAACCCACGCGGAAGTGCTATCGCCATCGCAAAAAGTGAGATTGCAATCAAAATCGGTAGGTAGGTCGAAATTACCCCGCGGCGAGGCTCGGTCTTGCGTCCTGAGAGGACGATCACAGCCATTGCAGCCGCAAT
>JAIXYD010000203.1 GCA_027490415.1 Streptomycetaceae bacterium | reverse complement strand
TCAGGCTTATTTACCTATCTACGGTGCGAAACTTAGGTCAGAGGTGGCCTTCTGCGCGAAAGTTGAGCGCGAGCTATGTGGAGAAGGTGTGCATAAGGTGGTGGATAAGGGTGGATATCCCTGTGGACGGGTGTGTATAAGGTGTGGGTAACTCCCCTCAGGAGGTGAAGAAAAGGTTAAAAGTCCTGTTCAAAGGGGTATTTCCTCTCCACAGGGTGACTGGGGAAGAAAGTTTTTAAAGTCTTACCTAGTGAGATTGGCACCTTCCCTGTGATCGCTACCTGCGGTGGGAAGATTCCTTACATGATCATGGATTACGCGCTCTATCGCGACGGGCATCGAGCACTCGACGGTGCAACCATCTCTGAGCTCATTGCAAGTGCTCGTAAGGACGGTGGCTTTCTCTGGGTTGGCGTAAGCGAACCAACGAGCGCCGAATTCGATGGACTTGTACAAGATTTCCAATTTCATCCTTTAGCAGTTGAAGATGCGATTACAGCAAAACAACGTCCAAAACTTGAAACCTACGAAGGTATGACTTTTGTTGTATTCCGCACGACCTTCTATGAAGAGCGGGCGAGCCAAGTAACAACAGGTGAAATCCTCACATTCATTGGAGATCACTACATTGTTGTGGTTCGACATGGAGAAGGATCACCCCTTGCCGGAGTTCGTAATCGTTTGGAACAAAATCCTGGTTTGTTAAAGCATGGTCCTTACGCTGTTCTGCATGCAATCATGGATCAGGTTATTGATTCTTACATCGCAATCGCTGCTGAATTAGAGAGAGATGTAATCGAAGTCGAACAGAGCGTCTTCAGTGATCGCAAAGTGTATAACTCAGAGAAAATCTATTTTCTTAAACGTGAGCTTTTGGAATTTCGTCATGCTATCGATCCCCTACTTATCCCACTTCAACGCTTAGCCGTTGACTTTAATGACATTGTTCCTGACGATCTTGCGCCATTTTTCCGTGACACTCTTGATCACTTGAATAGTGCGGTTGATATTGCAGATGGACTTGATGACTTATTAACGTCAGCTCTCAGCGCTGATTTAGCACATGTGCAGGTTCAGCAGAATGAAGATATGCGCAAGATAACTTCTTGGGTAGCCCTGGCATCAACACCAACAATGGTTGCCGGAATCTATGGAATGAACTTTGAACATATGCCAGAGTTAGGATGGACTTTTGGTTATCCACTTGTCCTTTCTTTCATGGTTGCTGTGACTAGTTTCTTGTATTACAAATTTAAAAAATCTGGCTGGTTGTAACAAAAAAGCCCCCCGCTTTCGCGAGGGGCTTTTGAGTGAAGTACTAGTTACTTAGCTGGCACTACTGAGACGGTAACGCTTGCAACAACTCCGTGTGCAAGTGAAACCTTGACTGCATGGTTGCCAGTCTTCTTGATGTGTCCAGCGGTCTTGATGCTGTGACGATCAATATCTGTACCTGCAGCTGCCTTGATTGCAGCAGCAATATCTTTATCTGTAACTGAACCGAACAAACGACCGTTTGCTCCGACCTTTACAGTGATAACGATTGATGCCTTCTCTAGCGCCGCCTTGATCTCTTTGGCGTGATCGATATCGCGGACTTCGCGTGCAGCACGTGCACGACGGATTCCTTCGATCTGCTTTTCGCCACCGAGTGACCATGCGATCGCCACGCCACGTGGCAACAAGAAGTTGCGGGCATAACCATCTTTAACAGAGACAACATCGCCTGCATTACCGAGCTTTGCTACTTCGCGAGTAAGAATAAGTTTCATTATTGATTACCCCCTTAGCGAGCTGTCGATGTGTAAGGCAAGAGTGCAACTTCACGGCTGTTCTTTACAGCTGTTGCAATCGAGCGTTGGTGTTGTGTGCATGCGCCAGTGACGCGGCGAGCGCGGATTTTGCCGCGATCAGAGATGTACTTACGAAGGGTCGCGATATCTTTGTAATCGATATATGTGACCTTGTCGCGGCAGAAGCTGCAAGGCTTCTTCTTGAACTTCTTATTAAGGGCAGCAGCTTTTGCTCCCTTGTTCTTCGGTTCCTTAAGGTTCCGGTTATTACGTGCTCCCATTGTGGTGCTCCTTTTCGGGCCCTCACGGCAATCGGTTCTCGATTACCAATGAGGAATGGTTTGTCGGTTATTTAAACTTTCTTAGAATGGAGGTTCGTCGGAGGTAGTGGTTGCCCATCCACCGCCGGCTGGTGAAGGTGATGCTGCAGCCCAAGGATCGTCGTTAAATGAATCAGCTGCAGCAGGTGCTGCGCTTCCAAATCCGCCTGCTCCGCCTGCTCCACCAGTTCCACCTGCGCGCTGAGCGCGAGTGACCTTAGCGGTTGCATTGCGAAGAGATGGACCTACTTCATCAACTTCTACTTCAAAGACTGTGCGCTTTTCGCCTTCTTTTGTTTCGTATGAACGCTGCTTGAGTCGACCAGAGAGAATGACGCGCATTCCCTTTGTAAGTGACTCTGCAACATTCTCTGCAGCTTGACGCCAGATTTGGCATTGAAGGAAGAGGCTCTCGCCATCTTTCCATTCATTGGTCGCCTTATCGAGGTAACGAGGTGTTGAAGCAACGCGGAATTTAGCTACCGCCGCACCTGATGGTGTGAAACGTAGCTCGGGATCGTCAACGAGGTTGCCGATCATTGTGATTGTTGTATCTCCTGCTGCCATTTTTTCCTCTTCTCTCTTTAGGTTCTCTGCCTATGCCTGCTCTGGGTGGTCTCTACTGGTGGAGTCCATACTTTTAAATTACATCCCGCCGACGACATTTTCTAGATGCCACCAACAAGTATGTGGAGATTATTCGGGACGAATAACCTTTGTGCGTAGAACGGATTCGTTCAAATTAAGTTGACGGTCCAATTCCTTGATCGCAGCAGGCTCACAGTGCATATCTACAACTGCGTAGATGCCTTCGCCTTTTTTATTGATTTCGAATGACATACGACGGCGACCCCATACATCGAGCTTGTCGACGCGGCCTCCGCTGTCTTTGATGATCTTGAGATATGTCTCAAGTGATGGTGTGACTGTACGTTCTTCGAGTTCTGGATCGAGAATGACCATTAGTTCATAGTG
>JAIXYD010000131.1 GCA_027490415.1 Streptomycetaceae bacterium | reverse complement strand
CCGGCACTTCGTGGTGGACGAGGCGCGGAATCCTTCACTTCAGACCATGCACTAGTAACACTTACGCCGACAGTTGCAAGATCGCGCGATTCAATTGTCTTCTTCTTTGCAGCCATGATTCCCTTAAATGATGGATAACGTGGCTCGTTAATTTTTTCGACAACGCTGATCACTGCAGGAAGTGCTGCGCTAATTTCATCTACGCCAGCTTCGGTCACACGAGTGATCGCAACAGTAGAAGCGTCTGGATTGACCTCAACCTTGCTAGCGAATGTCATTTGTGCCCATCCCAATCGCGCAGAGATCATTGCCGGGATAACGCTCATACGAGCATCAGTTGATTCGGTTCCGCAGATAACAAGATCAAATCCGCCATCTGCAATTGTCTTTGCGAGCACTGCCGATGTGGCAAGTGCATCCGATCCTGCGAGCGCGGCATCTGTAATCAGGATTGCATCATTTGCACCCATAGAGAGAGCCTTGCGAACAGCTTCGGTGGCGCGCTCAGGTCCCATGGAGATTACGGTGACTGTATGTGGGCCACCTTCTTCATTACCGCCGTGAGCTTCTGCAATGCGCAGCGCTTCTTCAACCGCGTATTCATCTAAATCATTAAGTACAGCGTCAACGCCTTCACGATCAAGACGTGAGTTGACCATCTTCTTCTCGGCCCATGAATCTGGGACCTGCTTAATGCAGACTGCAATCTTCATGTGGGCTAGGTTACTCATCAGTAGCAATATTCACAATATGAAACAGGGCAAGATACCCCTCATGCTTCCAGCCGATCCCCGCACCCTGGGCGCCACCGTCACAGAAGGTGGAACCAACTTTGCGATCTGGAGCAATGCCGCCGATGCCATCGAGCTCTGCCTCTTTAACGAGGTGAATGGAAAGTTAGTCGAGACGCGCTTTGCACTTTCGCACCGCAATGGACCCATCTGGCATGGATATTTGGCTGGAGTAAGAGCAGGTCAACGTTATGGCTACCGCATCTACGGGCCTTGGCAACCAGAACGCGGATCGCGATTTAATGCAGCGAAATTAGTTATTGATCCATACGCACATAAACTCGATGGAACCCTGCAATACGTACCAGAGATATATGGCCACGTTGCTACAGATGAAATTGGTAACGGTGATCTCACTTTGCGCGATAACCGAGATAGCGCACCTTTTGTTCCGCTCTCTGTCGTCACCGATTATCAGACTCGACATATTGATCGGCCGCTCACATCCTGGGCGAAGACTTTGATTTATGAAGCACACGTTCAGGGATTAACCGCAAAAAATTATGAGATTCCCGAAAATGAACGTGGCACATATAAAGCGCTAGGACATCCCAGCACGATTGCACATTTAAAATCTCTCGGTGTCACTGCACTAGAACTACTACCGATACACACTTATGCGACAGAACCAGTTATCTGGTCGCGTGGCCGAAAAAATCATTGGGGATATAACGCGCTCGCCTTTAGTGCACCACATGCCGAATATGCAGCAACTTCAGATCCGACTACAGAGTTGCAAGTAGCAGTAGATCAACTTCACCTAGCTGGTATTGAAGTCATTTTAGATGTTGTTTATAACCACACGGCAGAGGGCGGCATCGCAGGACCAACACTCTCTTTCAAAGGTATTGATAACAAGGGTTACTACCGCCACGATGATGCTGATGATTACGTGGATGTCACAGGGTGTGGAAATACTTTTGCCGCCAGTAACCCACAAAATGTTCGATTTATTGTGGATTCCTTGCGATGGTGGATTGAAGTTATTGGTGTTGATGGATTCCGCTTTGATCTAGCAACAGCACTCTACACAAGTCGTTCGGCCTTTAACTCTTCGCTTATGTCTGCCATTGAATCAGATTCTGTCTTGCGTAATTTCAAAATGATTGCAGAGCCATGGGATATCTCGCGTTATTCGCTAGGTGATTTTCCGCATCCATTCCGTGAGTGGAACGATGCATATCGCGATGCCATCAGACAGTTCTGGCTGGAAGATATTGCACGCGGGTATGGCGAAGGCGTAGCGGATATAGCTTCACGCATCAGCGGCTCTAGCGACATTTTTTATTATCGCGGCCCAACATCATCCATTAACTTCATCACCGCCCACGATGGATTCACTCTCAACGATCTAGTCAGTTACACATCTAAAAATAACTTAGCTAATCAAGAAGAGAACCGCGATGGCGCAAGTGATAACCGTTCCTGGAATTGCGGAGTTGAAGGACCGACTGAAGATCCTCAGATACTGGCTATTCGTCAGAGTTTAAAGAAGTCGATGCTTGCTACTTTGTTGCTTTCATCTGGTGTTCCGATGCTCACTATGGGTGATGAAGTAAGCCGCTCTCAACTGGGAGCAAACAACGCCTATTCGATGCCGCGCGATATGAGTGTGAATATCGCAGATTCGCCAGAAACTTTTGGTGGAGGTTGGGCAATGGATTGGGATTTAGATCCTGCGCAGAGAGATATACGTGACGCAGTTGAGATGTTAGCAAGTATTCGAAATACATATTTGGCAGATGTCGCCTCTGAATTCTTTACCGGAGCACTAGATCAAGGCACGCAACGAAAAGATATTGCATGGTTTAGTTTGGGTGGTCGCGAGATGAGTGATTCACACTGGACAGATGGTGAGAAAAGATCTCTCACGGTCTTTATCGATGCCGGTTCTGATCGCGGATTATTACTACTTCTTAACTCGTCAACCCAAACCACTACATTTACTTTTCCGGATAGCACGTGGGGAGATTCGTTCCGCTCAATATTTGATGCCTCGCATGTAACGTCAGAACATGAACCAGCTCTTGCACTTCCTTCATCAACAGTTGATGTGCAGGCTCACTCTGCTCAGGTATGGCTGGTAACACGCAGTACTAGGTAGTAATTCTTTTCATCAAATAAGATGGGCAAATGCTTGCACTTATTGCACCTGGTCAAGGCTCGCAGACCCCAGGAATGCTCACCCCATGGATAGCAGATCCTTCTCAGGCAGAACTCTTGCGCCATTGGTCGGAAGTTATTGATCTGGATTTAACTCATCTAGGCACAAATGCAGATGCAGATGAGATCCGAGATACCGAGAATGCACAACCACTGATTGTTGCTGCCGGGTTACTTAGTGCTGGGGCTTTAGATCTCACCGGTAAATTCTCATGTGTTGCTGGGCACTCGGTTGGTGAAATTACTGTCGCCGCGTTGGCTGGTGTAATTAGTGAGGTTGATGCGCTGCGACTTGTACGTGTGCGTGGTCTTGAAATGGCAAAAGCTGCTGCAGCATCTCCATCCGGAATGTCTGCAGTTCTTGGCGGAGATCGTGATGTTGTTCTTGCTGCGATTGCAGAGGCAGGACTGGTTGCCGCTAATGACAACGGTGGTGGGCAAATTGTTGCAGCAGGCGACCTTGCAGCTCTCGCATCTCTTTCTCCAGAGGGTTCACGCGTCCGTGCTCTTCAAGTTGCGGGCGCATTTCACACTCACTTTATGTCTCCAGCTGTCAGCGCATTCAAAGAATTCGCATCAACAATTACGACTTCAGATCCTGCAGTTGGCGTCTTGTCTAATCGAGACGGAGAAGTACTTAATTCAGGGCAAGAAATACTTGAGCGAATCGTGTCGCAGGTGGCTAACCCAGTTCGTTGGGATCTATGCATGTCAACGATGCAATCGTTAGGTGTAACGCAAGCGCTCGAAGTAGCACCTGCTGGAACTCTTGTGGGACTCCTTAAGCGCGCCGCGGAAAGCATTACGGGATTTGCGCTTAAATCACCTGATGACCTCGCAGCAGCGAACCAATTTGTAAGTAGCAAGGGATAACTCATGACAATAAAAGCCAAGACTGGTTCGCACTCTCGCATTCTCTCCGTAGGTTCGTATCGTCCAAAGAGACTTGTCATGAACTCTGAGATAGTGGATCGCATTGAATCAAATGACGAATGGATT